>CANEHP010000036.1 GCA_947427325.1 uncultured Clostridia bacterium
TTATCGTTTTATTTTTAGGGATAATGCATTTACACGGTTTATTTTTCATAACCTTCAACCCAACATATTACTGCAATGGAAATATCCTTTCAGCGCTCCTTTCATTTTTTTACATTCCCGGAATGAATTCTTTTAGTTCCTTCAGGAAACTTTTCGCCTTTTGAAAAGTGCTGTTATCCTGAAGATACTCTATTCCCTTCGGCGTAATCCTCGCCCACGGACTAAGCTTCACACCCTTAAAATCAGACCCGAGTATTGGAAATAATGATACTCCTTCAATATATCCATCTTCATACAAATTAATGCCAATAATCTTTCCCTATCGGAAAATCATCAGTATCATACGTCAGATATTCAAGGCTTACCTGTTCACCGCTTTTAAGGCAAGCATATAAGTAAGCCAAAATTCGGTATGCGATTACAAAATAGTCATTTTTTGCCAAGGTTATCATCCTTTCTTTTTTGTATTAAAAAAGCACCTTGATTGATCAAAGTGCTTTAATTATTAAATTTTTTCTGCTTTTGTGTAAGGGGCTAAATATTGATTTTTAGATATTTTATAACAAGTATTTTCTTGTATGCTCTGTTTGTATAAAATTAAGCGTACCGTCAATGTTCTTTTCAATATACAACACAAGCGGGATAGGTGTATCATCAATCAATCCCGCTTTACCTTTTTCGGGATCATGATAGCCCAATCCTAAACTTGTTTTATTCCATGACTGGGATAATTTTTTTGCTTTTTCAAAATCAAATCCATTGATTTTGCAGTAATTTTCGATTTCGCCTGCCCATTCATCAAATAATTTACACAAAAAAATCACTCCTTTCCAAATGTTTGATAAGACCCTTTTGAACTATAGATTACACTTTGTTCCTGTTCAAAGCATCTTAAAATTTGTTTATCACCGTCAGAGGGCATGAGTACATTTATGTCTGTTCCTGGATGAGTATGCCCACTCCATTTATATCCATCGGCGGAGAGCTTTTTTGCCAATTCAATATCTATATTTACACTAACCGCATTTCCTCGAACAACAAGCCTTTCATTTCCTTTGGTAAACATTGCAAACTCATCGCCTGTTTTGGCTGTAAGAGCTGAAAGATCGGTCATAGAAATAGACTTTTTATCAACAATAACGCTACTATCATATTCCGGAAGCTGTTCTAAAACCTTACTTTGACGATTGTTCAGGGCTACATCAAAATGCAATATAGCATTAGGATTACCCTTTCCTGTATTTCGCTGTTCAATAGGTGTCTCTATAGCATTGATTGTCACTTTACCACTCCTTGATTTTATTATATCACTTTTTCCCGATTTGTCAACAACCATCAAACCTGTTTTCTCCCCACCGTTAACAAACTTCTCCCTCCACTCAGGATAAGCAATATTATCAGGCACATAATAGGTCTTACCGTCCTTCCCCCGTGCCGCTCTTTCTCCAACACCCCATATCTCTTCATCAAGATGTGGAACGGTAGTAGACCGACAGCGAACATGAAACGGCGGCGCAGTAACCCCCGCCTTATAATCCTTCATATCAAAGACCTTGCTGTCAAGGTTCTGACATATCTCGGAGGTAGCGTCATCAAGAGTAGCCAAAACCTCATACTGCTCTACCCCTAAATCGTGATAGCTTTTGCCCTGTGCTGCTGAGCTGAAATAAGCCTCCTCGGTCATCACAAGCCGTCCTGCATTGCTCTTAGAAGTATTCATCTTCTTTGCAATGGCATCAATGGCTTTCTGCGGGTCTGCCCCTGTTATGATATTCTTGGTAAGCTCATTATGAACTTCATTTATCAGCTTCTCCTTATTACCCCAAATTCTTTCGGAAAAATTCGTACCGTCTGCCGCCCACGGCTTGGACAGCACCTTTTCCACTTCCTCACGGTTGATTTTTCCGACATCAAAGCCTATCCCAACACCTTTTTGCAGTTCGTAGGCAGTTCTGTAATATCCGTTTTCAAAAATACTGCCCATTGTTTCGGTAACAGTGCCAAGCTGCTTACCGAAAAGCTGTTCAAAGCTCTGGCGGGTATCTATCATCAAAGCCTGATACTTGGATATATGGAATTTCGCCGAGGCGTTTTCAAGCTGTTTAATCCACTGCCCATTAAGAGCATTTTCTTTACCGTACTTTATGTAATCGCTTAAAGTCCATTTAAATTCCGCAAGCTCATCAGCCGACAAAAGCCTGCGGGCTTCCGCCATAGAAATATTATTGTTTTTGGCAAGCCGCTGATACCAGGTGTTTATCTTGCCCTCAAGCTCCTTTTGCGCTGTTCTGTACTGTGCTTCAATATCCCTGAAGGACATCTGTGCAAGCCTGTTTTGAGCTTCTTCAAGCTGTTTAAAGCGTTCCTGCCAGTATTCGCTATTCTTCATTTTTGCTTTCTCCGCCGCCTATATTCTGCGGCTGCTTCTCAAAGGGATCGTATCCCCGCTGCTCAAATTCGTTTTCCTGCTCCTCTTTCTGCTTTTTCAGTCGTTCCAACTCCTCTTGCACATCATCGACCCAAGGGTGCTGCCCGATAATAGTCTCATCGGAAAGAATGCCCACAGATGCCTGACAGTTAGCAATAACCTCCGTTTCATTCATCAGCATATCCCGATTGAAAACAACGTTTACCCCTTCGCCCTCAAAATTGCCCTTTCCCGTATTAGCCAAATGAGCATTGACAAACCAGAGGATCTCCTCAAAAGCGGCTTGCAGTTCCGTTTCCATATCGTTGGCATCAAGGTCAATATCCGAATACATAGACTGAATATTCATCTGATTGGGATTACCCGACAGTCTGTCGTCTTTAGCGTCATACCCCATAGCATTCTCGATAAGAGACTTCTTGAATATCTCTAAAATAGCCTTGTAATTTGCTGAATTTACCTCAATTTCAAGTGATTCCACCCCGCCGTTTGCATCGCCGTCGCACCGAACCTTGACAGCTCCGTAGGTAGCAAGATTTCGCCTGAACTCACCCAAATTTGTACCGTCATAGTTTTTCAGCACGAGAATAGTGTTCCGTGCGTCCTCCTGCATATTGTTCTCAAAATCCGACAGCATAACATTTATGCCGTCCTGAAGGGTCTTAACTTTTTTGATAAGCGGCGTTTCCCGCTCATTGTACTTTATGGCAAAAAGCGGTATCTTTTCCCAATTCAGCGGCTTCCCGCTGCCGTTTACATAAGCGCAGTCGCATTCCTTAACATCACTGTCCGGAACAAGAGAACCGTTATCCAAAATAAAGCAGTGAACCCCCTGCAAATCGTATATTTCAACCTTTTCAACAAGCTTATGAACATCGCCCTCATACGCTTCCACCTGATAAAGCCGTATAGCAGCTTCAAGCACGGTATGCTCACTGTCCTTCCAAAACGGAAGTATTTCATAGGCGCTTTTACCGTTAAATTGTTTACGTTTAACGGCGTTAACATGAGAAAAAATCAAGTCGACCGTTTCTTGTGAAAAATCGTCAAAAGAACACCCCTTCGGAACAATATCACGAAACAATGTGTGATTTTTTTCGATATCGGGTTTTTCGTAAGGCGAATTGGGTTCACAGTAAAACAAATGTGTTTCAAGGTTTCCGCCTTCATCATTTTCAAATGCGCTTGCATTGCTAAATTCTCCGCCGTTATCGGTAAGCAATATAGGCGCAATATCTCCGAAATTAAAATTAAATGATTTAAGGCGAGTTTTGAGAAGCATAATTTTTTCTGCTGCTTCTGCTGCGGTCTTGTTTTCTAAAAGTATGCCAATCATAAAATCGCTGTCGGTATATTGAACGGCGTGGTATCAACAAATCCCGTGTCTGTGGTTGAAATACCGAAAGGTCTCTCGCATAATGATCGGGAGGGGCTAACCGAAGAGCAGATAAAGAAGATTGAACAAAGCAATAATCTGTTTGCATTATTCTTGTTGTACACCGGAATGCGCCGCAATGAGGCATTGGCGATCAGGTGGGAAGATATTGACTTCAAAATGAATGTAATTACAGTTAATAAGCAAGTCCTATGGCAAACAGCGGCTTCTCCCGAAATAATTGATACAACAAAATCCAAGAGCGGAAACAGGACTGTTCCATTACTGAAACCTCTTGCCGAACGTTTGATAAAGGAAAAAACACATAACAATCAGCATAGCTATGTGTTTTCATATTAGGAATGCCGCTGCTTTTCCTACTACCTTGTCGGCGACTGAGAAACCATGCAGATTTATGTCGCTGTCCAGCCAATCAAGCAGCAGCTTGACACTGCGCTCTGTGCTTGTGTAGATCGTATCTTCCTTACACAGAACGCAGGTGTATTCACCACTATTCAAGGTGTTGATTGCTTTTGTCAGATCAGTTCTCATGCTTCTTGAGGTTTTCTACACGGTAGACAATCAGCGGAAGCAACGCCCACTGAAGAACCAAGCCGAAGATACCGGTTGCAATACTCATCCAGATAGAAGCAACACGGACGCTTTCGTTGCCGAAAGCATATACCGCAAGCAAAATCGCCGCTGCACGAACTGCACGACCTACAATTTGAACGGCAAAAACCTTCGCAATCGTCGGCAACTTCACATTGCGGAGCAGTCCGGTAAACAGACCGTAAGCGCAAAGCTCAATCATCATAAAGGGCAGCATGGCGATTCCGGGCATTCCCGAAAGAGCGAAGCAGGCAAGCGGGCCAAGCAATCCTGCGATTGCTCCTGCATAGGATCCGGCAAGCAGTCCAACAAGGATAATCGGCAGATGCATAGGCAGGAAGGTTTCGCCGAGTGCTGTACCGAGTCCCGATACTGCACCAAGAGCATGGAAAATCTGCGGAACGGCAACGGCGCCGACAATAGCGGCAAGTGTTGCCAGTGTCTGTACCTTTACGGACAGACGGGGTTTTTCAGCTGTTTTCAAGATAGCTGTAGTTGACATAGTGAATTTCTCCTTTATCCGAATTTTACATGGTCAAATTCCACATATCCGCTTGCTTTTTCGAGAGATGTCTTCTTTTCGGTTTCATCTTCCATTTCTTCAGCTTCCAAAAACTCAAACACACGCTCTCCGGCCGCTGCCGCGGATTGAAGAGACTGTACGGCCTGTGCAATCTGAGAGAGAGGCTGTGTAAAATAACGGACATACATCATAAATGCTACGATTACACCGAAACCGATTTTTCCATTCAGCGCCATAGCGCCGCCTACTACGCAGACCGCCACATAGCCAAGATTCCCGACAAAGCTCATGATTGGCATCATGAGACCTGCCAGGCACTGCGCCTTGAACCACTGTCACAGAGTTTGCCGTTCATCTTATCAAAAGTCTTCTGGGAATTTTCTTCGCCATTATAAGCCTTTACAACAGTGTGTCCGGCATACATCTCTTCAATGTGGCCGTTCAATTCACCGAGATGTTTCTGCTGACGGGCAAAATATTTCTGGCTTCTGCCCATAATAGCAAACATAACGGCAAATCCGAAAAGGCTCGCCACAACAGCAGTCAGCGTCATAATTCCATTTGTAATCAGCATCATAAACAGGCTTCCCACAAAGAGTACAATAGAAGTAAGCAGGTTTCCGATGCTTTGATTGAGTGACTGCCCTATCGTATCTACATCGTTAGTCACGCGTGAAAGCACATCGCCGGTGGTCGTGCGGTTATAGAACCACATAGGCAGACAGTTAATTTTGCGAGAGATGTCTGAACGCATCGTTTTGGAAACACGCTGTGTAACGGTTGCCATGATCCAACCCTGAACAGCGGATAAAATATAACTGAACGCATAGAATGCAACAAGAGTCAATCCGATTTTTACGATGGCGTTCATATCGATTCCTGTCATAATACCGTCAGTAATGCAATCAGTCAGTTCAGATAGCTTATCGGGGCCGATCAGTGTCAGCACTGTACCTGCAAAAGCGCAGACAAGGGCAATAATAAATACGACGGTGTATCTTCGGCAATAGTCAAGCAGCTTTTTCCATGTACCGACAAGATCCTTCGCTTTTTCGCCGCCCATTCCTGCGGGACCACCAGGAGGACCTCCCATGGGACCACCATGTTTCATTTTGTTTTGTCCGAGTTTATATTCGTTTCTTTCCATTATCGGAAGGAAACATTTCGGAATTCTACCTCACCGATCTTTCCTTTTTCGCCATCGGTTTCCTTTCCATCGATAATTATGGGTGTGGTATCCAACACCTCGCCGATACGCTTTGCAGCAACAGAAGCTCGGGGCAGAATCATAAAAATCATAACAAGCATCATAAAGGACATAACAACCTGTACGGCATACTGTGAGAAAACCATCATGTCGGAAAACAAAACCAGCTTATCTGTCATTGATGCCTGATTGATTAGAATTGCTCCAATCCAGTAAACAGCAAGAGAAAGACCGCTCATAATCAGCTGAATACTCGGCATCATGAAGGACATTGTGCGCTGAGCAAACAATTGGTTATCCGTCAGATTATTGTTTGCCTGCTCAAATTTGTTTTCCTGATACTTCTCGGCGTTGTAAGCACGAACAACACGCAATCCAGTAAGATTTTCTCTTGTTACACGGTTGACATCATCGGTAAGCTGCTGCATCTTTTTAAATTTCGGAATCGTAAGCAGCAGACAGATACCAACAACAGCCAACAAAATAATAACGGCAATACCAGTGGATAAAGTCCATTCCCATTCCTTGCCGGCGATCTTACAAATTGCCCATACTGCCATAACAGGCGCTTTTATCAGCATTTGCAGTCCCATTACGATCAACATTTGTACCTGTGTAATATCGTTTGTGGAAGGGGTTATTAGACTTGCGGTAGAAAAATGTCCGATTTCTTCCATAGAGAAGGACTGCACCTTATGAAAGAGTTTGCTGCGAAGAGCAGCACTGAAAGTAGCAACAATTCTGGAAGCGCAAACCGCCGTAATCACAGAGGCAGCAAGACTTCCGAGTGCGCACAGCAGCATCATACCGCCAGAGGACAATATCTCCGACATTTTGCTTCCCTCTGTCTGGATCAGCATCGTGATTTCAGACATATAATCGGGCATTGTCAGCTCCAGCCACACCTGTACAACAATGAAGGCAATTGAGACAGCAGCCAGCGCCCACTCCTTTTTTGTAAAGTTTCGCATGAGTTTTATCATTTTGTTCTGACTCCTTTTTGATAGATTATGTAAATAAATATCAAATCAAAAGCAAACATTCAATAGCAAGCTTTTGATTTGCCTAAAATGAAAGCCTGCCTTTTAAGCAGGCATTTCATAGAAGACTATTGTAAATTCTTTGAAGAAGCGATTGTAATTCTTTTCGTTCTTCCAAAGAAAGTGCGGCAAAAAAGAGTCGTTCACTTTCTTCCATATGTTTTCTTGCTCTCTGACAAAGCTCCTTTCCGGATTTGGATATTCGAACATGCTTGATTCGCCGGTCTTCTGCATCAATATAGCTTTCTATCAATTCTTTCTTTTCTAATCGGACAGCGATACCTGCAATAGTGGCTTGTGAACTTCCGAAATACTTTTCAAGTTCCTTGAGAGTAGCCGACCCATCACTTGTGTCATCCAAACAAATTAACATCTTCATCTGCGAAATCGTAATATCCTGTTCCTGTAAGTCCTTGTTGACTTTAGTTTCAAATATATCGCATAGGCGCTTCATTAGTTCGCCGCAGCCAATCAATTCCTTTTCCATACCTGTGCCCTCCTTATGATAGAGATATTATAACACTTCAAATGTGTGCTGTCAATAGCTTGCATTTGATTTTCACGTATAATTCACAATTGTATGTGAATTAAAAAGATATCTAATAGACCCTTTAGTAATAACCCCAACATATACATAAAAATAATTGCGCAGTAAATCTTGTTATTCTTCGGAGTCTAACTTCTCTACAGCATATTTCAGCCATTCCTCCGGCGTAGGAACATCGCCCTTGCAGGGAATAGCCTCCCACGATTTACGCTTTTCCGGGTCGGGATCGTGAAGCCCCTGTTCAATTCGTTCTGAGATAATCTTTTTCATTTCTTCTACAGTAATATTTCTTTCACGAGCCATTCGCTCAAAGAAATTCTCTGTTTGCTCCATATATAAACCTCCGTGTTTTCTAACAGTATTCCCATCATGCTTAAAAAGTAAACGCATTATATCCCTTTTGGGAAATCTATTATCTACCTATTGTGACTATTATACCACCTTTTCGGAGATTATAATAGATACAAAAGGGTAGGTAAGAATATGGATGCACAAAAAAGAATCAGGCAGTTGATGGACGAACGGGGCTGAACAGATTACCGGCTGGCGAAGGAAGCGAACCTTTCCCATTCCACAGTTACAAATATGTTCAACAGAAATAACGCACCGACGCTGCCGACATTGGAAGCGGTATGCAAAGCTTTCGGAATTACTCTCGCACAGTTCTTCTCAGAAGGTGATGAACCACACGCACTAACACCGGAACAGCAGGAGCTATTCTCAAAGTGGAGTACTTTAAGTGATGAGCAGAAGCGATTGCTGCTCAATCTTATGAATACGATGTAAAAGCACATTGAACCTCTGAACCGTGAGGCACAATGCGCTTTTTCTTTGCCGTTTTGCTATCTTTGAACGATTACTGCTAAAAATGAACGATTACTCTAAAATTGAACGAATACTTTTTAGGTTTTGACCCATTTTCCTCTTGAAAACGCAAAAATGCCGCCCCAAAACACGCTTGAGACGGCTGAAAATCTCTATATGAAAATGTGAAAAGTCTGAAAAAGCCCATAGAATAAGGCTTTTCGGGCAAAAAGAAAGAACGCTAACTTTGTATCAAAATTAGCGTTATTATTTGGCGGAGATGGAGAGATTCGAACTCTCGAAACAGTTTCCCGTTTACATGATTTCCAATCATGCGCCCTCGACCAACTAGGCGACATCTCCATTATAAGGTCGAAATAAACATAAAAGAATTTATTTTCATACAACGTTATAATTATATCACAACAACCTTTTGTTGTCAACCGATTTCTTAAAATTTAGTAATAAATGGTATCCTTAACGCAAGCCAATCAGCCGTGTGCCAATGAAAAACCGGCTGCTTTATCTTCAAAGACGCAAGCCGGAAAAATACACGATAGAGGAGTTAAAAACGCCTGTTTGACAATATTTTGTGAGTTATTGGAATAATCGGCGTGCCGCCTGCGGTAAAATGCGGACATTATTATGCGGTTAACGCCTTTGCATAAACGCCCGCACAATATCTGCATCACTTACGCTCTGCGGCTGTTTGTGCAAAAATCAACTAAATTTGTTTGAAATTTTTCTGCATAAAGCGTATCAAGCGATATTGACAAAAATCATTTTTATGGTATAATTTTCCCCGGTACAAGTTAGCAAGACGGTATTTATCTAACGGCACAGGAGATCGGCTATGAAAAATTATACACAGGTTTATGTTAAAAACAGTATTGAGGCCGCAGAATTGTATTGCAAGGCTTTTGGGGCTGAGGTGACGAGAGAATTTTATAATGAAACTAATACGGCTTATGAGCATTGCGAACTGTCTGTAAACGGAGAGGGATTTTTGGCATTGGCAGAGGCTTCAAATCCTTGTGATATCGATGTAGTCCACAAGAATAAATGGGAAACTATGACATTTAGAGCGTGTTCACATAAAATCAGTATGCAGATTTTCGTGCATAATTTTGTTGCCTGCAAGGCAAAATTTTGCAGGAATATGGTCATATTTCAAAAAATTTTAACGAAGCAGGCGGCAAAATTTGCCGAAAAGATGCATACTGAGCTTTATGTGAATACGCTCTAATGTATTTGAGATGGGCAGCGAAGAAGCCGTTTGCAATGCATTTCGCATTTTAAGTGACGGTGGAGTGATCATTGAGCCAATCCATGAACTCGCATGGAGTAAATGCTGTGCAACCGTTATTGATAAGTATGGTGTTTGCTGGTGGATTTCAATCTGACAGCCTCGGGTTTGCAGTCTAACAAACGTCCAAAATAAGCCTGAACATCAAACCGTGCAAATGTCAATAATATCCAAAAGGGAAAGGAAGTATTGACATGAGAACAAGCAAAAACATTATCGCTTAAAACTTGTTCTCATAGGAATGGTGTGCGGATTTTCGAGCAAATTTTGTGGAGGACAAGGAAAAATTCCGCAGGAATACTCGTGTATTTCAAAGAATTTTGACGCAGTCATCGGCAAAATTTGCCGAAAAGATGCGTGCCAATTTCTATGAGAACAAGTTTTTAGTTTCAGACACGCCCTAATTATCCCAAAATTATGAAATAGTTCCGTCTTCTATTTTAACTTTACGTCCGCATCTTTCGGCAGCAGCCAAATCATGTGTGACAATAATTATCGAAGCGCCTGTTTTTAAGTTAATGCTTGAAAACAAATCCATTATATCATTTGTTGTTTTGGAATCCACAGCTCCTGTCGGCTCGTCGGCAAGTATAACCTTCGCATTCATAACTATCGCCCTTGCAATGGCAACACGCTGGCGCTGTCCTCCGCTTAAGAGATTGGCTTTTTGCTTAAGCTTGTCGGACAGCCCCACTGCGCAAAGAGTTTCCTTTGCTCTTTGTGTCGCTGCTTTTCCCGTTTCGCCCGCTATTGTTAATGGTAGAGCCACATTTTTCAGAGCGTTCATTTCCCCGATCAAGCCATAATCCTGAAGGACTATGCCTATCTCCCTGTTTCTTATTTGCGCTTTTTTTGATTCGCTCATTGCGGATACGTCAATACCGTTATAAAAATATTTTCCGGAGTCCTGTGTATCAAGCATTGCAATAATATGGAGAAGCGTGGATTTTCCCGAACCCGAAGGTCCTGTTACGGAAATCATTTCTCCGTCGTTTACAGTAAGACTTACATCGGAAAGCGCTTGGATTACATTCTCCTTACCGTTTGAAAAGCTTTTGCATATATTTTCAATCTGTATCATTATGGTTCTTCCTTTCATAAAAATGCTGTGGAAACGAAGCTATGCTTTTTTGTAAAAGCCGATTATACTGGAGCTTTTTCTGCATACATAAGCGGCCGCAATTCCAAAGAATGTCGATATTAAAAACAGCGCCCAAATCGCAAAATATATAAGCTCATTATAACCGTAAAAGCTTTCGTGAGTTAGAAAATGGACCGTATACGGCGCCAGCCATAACCCGATTAGCAGTGCCGGTATTACAATCAGGAGGAAAGATGCGATATTTATTAGCAGCAGCTTCCATAATGACATTCCGCAAAGATTCATAATTGAAAGTACATGCTGCTTTTGTTTTACATTCATTATTAAGTAACCTATATAGTTGAAAAAAAGCACTAAAAGCAACAAAACCATTACAACCAATCGCCAGCGTAAATTTGTAAAGGTTACATGGTAATATTGTTTCTTTAGACCGTTATACTCTGCAAAGCCGTAAGTGTTGGTATTTTTGCTGTTCAGCGTTTTGATATCTTCGGACAGAGTACTTATGCTGTTATCAAAAGCGAAAGCTGCCGATGTTTTTTTGACTATCGGCAAAAAATCACATTCGGCTGCTATAATATAACCAACGTTGTCATATTTTTTTATATTCCAACCGATAACGTTTAAACTCGCTTGCTCAATACGCGAAGGAAAGGAAACTATATCTATTACGGTGCTGTCTTTATCCAGTATGCCTGTTATTTCACATTCAACATCAAGATCGCTGCGTTGAATCCATGTTCCGTCGTCAAATGTACTCACGTCTTTGCTTGAACAACGGATTTTATCGCCTATGCTGTGAACACTGCTCATATTCGGGCTTATTATAACAGGAAGAATATCGGATTCCGCCTTTTTAAAATTTCCTTCGGAAAGCTTGAGATTGATATCGTTAAAAAGATCCTCCGATATAAGAAGCATATAAATCGAGCCCAAAGCTTCAGCATTTTCTTTATTTTCATTATCCCTATTTGACAGGGAGATCTTGTTGGATTCCGTCATATATACTTTCGGATTCTCACCGTATTTTTCGGCAAAATCCGATTTAAGCTTGTCAATATCCAGCCCTTTGCTTACGCCCTCGTACTCGGAGCAGTATATCAGTTCACTGTAATCCGGGAGGGTTTTTTCTATTCCCGAGGAAAAAACGACGGCGTTGCTAATGGGCAGCAGAGTAGCCACCGTAACCATTACTATAAAGCTAAGCTCCAGAAAAAGGAAAAATTCCCGTACCAATTTTTTTGACCATAGCATTCTTATCAGTTTAAGCGTGCAGATTATTTTATTCATTCGCCGATACCCCCTTGAAAAATCAGGTTTTTGCGTATCTGCTTTCGGGCGACGAGTGAAAGCAGGACAAAGGAAATTGCGACGGTAATTAAAATTTCCAAAATATTGGGCATTCGTTCAACAAAAATAATCGACAGCGGTACTTTAAAGAGCAGCTGTGTCAACAAAGAGATAACCTCGCCGATAACGGAAATCACAAAAATTTCCAAAACGGAATAAGCCCTTATTCGCCGTTTTGACAGTCCGCAGATTTGATATACATACACAATTTGACGCTGCTCGGAAATCCATATTGACATGATATTCGCCAACGATATTCCGATTGCAAACGCCAAAATAAATCCAAAAGGCGCCCATGCAACAGCTAAAAATAATCTGTTAAAATCGCTGCTGTTATTGGAAGCGGTTATTTCGCAATTTGGAAATTCAATTTTCAGCTTTTCGTAAGCCTTAAGATACTGACTGTGGTTTATGTCAACAAAATGCAGCAGAACCACGTCGGGTTCATACCCGTTTTTTCTGAATCCTTTGTAAGGAACCATCATATACGACTGACGTTTTTTGCTGTGCTGCGCAAGATCTTGTCCTATGACGGTTTGCGTGCTGTCGCTCCCAACCGCATCAAGAAAAACACTTGAATGCAGGAAGCCCATGCCGATGATGCTGTAGTCGATTTTATCGACGGTGATGCTGTCGCCGATACTTAAAGACTTATCTTCATAGTCGTGCCAATGCACATAAATGACATTTTCGCCATTTTCCATTTCCTCGTTGGTAAATCTTCTTCCCGCTATATGAGAGCCCCAGCGTCTTGTGTCCTCTGTTCCGTCCCAGCCTATCAATGTTGACATATTCTCAAGCTCTTTAAAATAAAGCACGCTTCCCACCTTATATTCCGTGATCTCCCGGGCGCGCTTAAGCAAATCCTCCGCTTTTGTCTTACCGTCCATATTTGAAAACGTAACAGTTGAATACATTGTAGCGTTTAATTGATTATAATACATTGATTCGGCATATCCGAACATTACGTTGATGCAAAACAGAGATACCGTAACAAACAAAATTAACATTATAAACAGAGTCTTTTTTGCAAAGAACGAATTTCTTAAAAATTGAAAAAACATATATCTCTCCTAAAAATGTTTTTCTTATGATTGAAAGCATTCATATATTTAAGACTGCGACAGTGCCAACCAATCCAAACGATAATACGATGACTAACAGAAGTGATACTATTTTTTTTACCATAACTTTTCCTTCTTTCAAAATTTTTTAGGGAGAGTTTTTCCCCTCCTATAATATAAAACAATTTCAGAGGGCAAAACTGGAACAAAAAATAAAAATTTTTTTGCATTTAGGAAAATTTTGTAGATTTTACCAAATTTTCCACTTTGCTTATGTCAAAAATTGTAGAATATGATATTATATAATCACCGCAATTAAAATAATAAAAATAGATACCATCATAAGCTTGATAATACATACCCTTCCAATCATTTATAACAATATTTGTCGGCATTTTTATTGCGTTTTCTGTATTCAACCTAACATTGGAGGATGCTGCAAGGGTAGTTTGCATAATATCAAATTGAGGTACTCCGTCTAATTTGTACTTAACCCAATAAATTACCTCGTTTTCACACAAAATTTCCTTTTCATACTCACTTAAATCCATATCAATATAAAATCTTTCAGTTAAAACCCGGGGAGAATTTTCATCATATTCCACCGAAAGCATTGAAAAAACATCATATTCTCTGACAATAATTCCGGAGTAATATCTGTACACGGTAAAGCCTAAAATAGCCATAAGAAGAATTATTATAATAAAAATATACCTTAAACCGTGTTTTAACGGGATTCCTACTGCGTTTTCCCGAAAATCTGCCGTCCCGTTATTTTTTAGCGGGTGTTCTTTTTTATATTTTCTTATAATTTTGCTTTTTTGAAATTTGTAGCGTAATGAAAAAACGTGGTTGGGATATGTGAAATTATCTTTCATTAAATCATCCAAAAATAATTTTTTCAGTTCCTCGCTGATTATTTCATTATTCATAGCATTTTCTCCTTGGCGCTGTTTAATAGTTTTCTTGCCGCTGTGATCCTTTTATAAACTGCCGATTCGGTAATATTTAATAACCCGGCTATTATTTCAGGACTGAAATCATGTACAAATCGCAGAATAATGACATGCTTTAAATCATCAGGCAGTACAGCCAACAAGCTTTGGATTTCCTTGAAGCTGACTTTATCGAAATCCTCGTTAACGGAAATCATTTCATAATCTTCGATATCAACCTCATATTTAAGCCGTTGTTTTCTTTTTTTAATTTGGTTTAAAGCAATATTTTTTGTTATTATGGTTAAAAGCGATCGGTTTTTCAGATCAAAATCCAAATTTAATTCCGGCAGATGTTCAATAATTTTTAAAAATGCGCTTTGAACTGCGTCCTCCGCATCCTGCTTATGTCGCAGTATTGCAAATGCGGCGCTGTACATTTGGGATTCATATTCGTAATATGACTTTTCTATGAATGTTTTTCCCTCCCGGGACTTAATCGACGATAA
>CANEHP010000037.1 GCA_947427325.1 uncultured Clostridia bacterium
CTCGACAAAATTTGCTCGAAAATCCGCACACCATTCCTATGAGAACAAGTTCTTAGCTGTGAATTATATCCGCAATTCAAATGGTTATTAATATAAGGACAGTATATTTAAAAATCGGGGATTATCCCTTGTTAAAGGAGATGAACAATCAAAAAGCAATGGAAAACGACAAAGGCAGAATTGTAGGAGTATCGGCAGGCTTGTACTCCGTTGAACAAAATAATAAAACAGTTTACGCAAGGTCAAGAGGGGTTTTTCGCCAAAAGGGCATAAAGCCCGTTGTGGGAGATTATGTAGAGCTGAATTATGAGGAAAACACTCAACCCGTGATATGGGATATTCAAGAGCGCAAAAACTATATTATCAGACCGCCTTTGGCAAACATTGATTTGGCTGTATTGGTAGTTTCCTCCTGCGAGCCTAAGCCCAACGCCCTAATTCTTGATAAGCTTGCGGCAATTTTTGAAAGCAAGGGAATTGAAACGATTTTTGTCTTCACCAAAATAGACAGGGCGGATGCGGAGGTTTTTAAGGAAATATACGAGGGAGTAGGCTATAAAACATTTTCTGTTAATAACACCACAGGGGACGGTGCGGAAAGGGTTGCCGCTTACTTAAGAGGCAAGACCTCTGCGCTTATAGGGAACACAGGCGTGGGAAAGTCAAGCCTTATGAACTATATTGCCCCCGAGGTTTCTCACAAAACCTCGGAGATCAGCAAAAAATTGGGCAGAGGAAAGCACACCACAAGAGAAGTAAGGCTGTATAAAATCGGCGAAAACACATACACAGCCGACACTCCCGGCTTTTCCACCGTTGAAATCGGCAGATACGGAGCAATTCCCTCTTCGGAGCTGGCGGAAAGCTTTAGGGAGTTTTCCGATTATCTAGGAGGATGCAGATTTAAGGACTGTGCGCATATAAAGGAGGACGGCTGCCTTTTAAGAGCCGCCGCCGAGGAGGGGAAAATTTCAAGATCCCGCTACGACAGCTACTGCAAGCTTTTTGCCCAGGCGGTTAACGAGGAGAATAACAGGTTTAAGTAGGTTTTTGGCAGATCCGCTTCGGTAGGGTTTTGACTTTTCGGAAGATTTTATTGGGAGGCAATATATGAGCGTTTATTGTTTTTTATCCACAAACGATAAAGATTTTCCCGATCTTCTAAGCCCCAAAAAGCACCGTCCCGACGGCTCGGCTCTGAATGTGTTTTCCTGTGCGGAGGATTTACACGAGCTTGAAATCATTAAGGAGAGCAGTTACGGTTATCGCGATATTCCCTTTTACACCAAGCTTCCGTACATCTACACCATTGACCGGCAATGCACCGCAGAACGCTGCCGACAGCTTTTTGAGCATATTAAGGCTAATGCGAAAAGCAAGTGCAGGTATGAGGTTCATCGTATATGACCGGCAAACTGCATCTCAAAAAGCGCATTTCAAAGGGATATTGCAAATTGATTTTTTAAACTGTGGTTATTACGCCGGTTTAATACTAATTCTCGTTTAATAATAGACAAAGATTTGCGAAAATCAGACCGCAAAGATTGTTTATTTTCAGTCGAGAATTAGTATAAAAAAGGGTTGAAATCAGACCTCAAAAAAGTCTGCTGCTAAATCGCCTATGCGGTTTAGCGGCAGACTTTTTTAAAATAATCCTGAGAACATGTTCCAATAGGATTGGCGTGCGTCTTTTCGGCGAAATTTTCCGCACTCTTCGTCAGAAAAGCTTGAAATACATCAAGTATTCCTGAGCTTTTCTTCCCCGGCTGCGAAAAATTTCACCGAAAAATCCGCACGCCCATTCCTATTGGAGCTGTTTCTAAAATCTAAAGTAAAGGAACGGGTGGTCGGTAGTGTTAACCAGCAAAATGCTCGATCCGATCAAAATAATCACATTACAGATAATTTGCAGCGTTCCGTTTAGGGCAACGGCATTAAATTTCTCGGTAAGTATATTTCTGATTTTGGGAATAACAGGTATACTGAAAAGAATCGCAGCCGCAAACAGGAAGATGTTGTTCATAAACTTTGTCTGTATTGCCATGTCTACAAAGCCGTTGCCGTTTAAGCCCACAAGGGACTTAAAGAAATCCCCCAAAACGCTTAGATCCTCAAAGTGGAAAATACCGAAGCCTATGACAATTACAATCAAGGCGTAAATGTGGGACAGCGCCGCAGGCAGCTTTTTCATACGCTTGTTGCCGATTTTTCTTTCGATAAAAATGAATACGCCGAAATAAAGTCCCCAAATAATAAAGTTCCAGCTTGCGCCATGCCAAAGACCCGTACAAAACCATACAAGGAAAAGGCTTAAATACTGTCTGCGTTTTCCGAAAATCGGAACATAAAGCAGATAGTCCCTAAAAAACGAGCCGAGGGAAATGTGCCAGCGTTGCCAAAATTCCGTTATGTTCCTGCTTATAAAGGGGTATTTAAAGTTTTCGTCAAAGTGGAATCCGAAAATTCTGCCAAGACCTATCGCCATATCCGAATATCCCGAAAAGTCAAAAAAGTACCAAAGCGCCACAAGAACAATACCATACCATACGCCTAAAACAGGAACCGTTGAAATATCCGTGTAGCCTTTTTCCGCCGAACCAAAGATGGATATTACTATTTTGCTTATATTGTCGGCTATGATTACCTTTTTGCCTAAACCCACTATAAAGCGGGTTACGCCTTCGCTTATGTCGGCGGAGGTGGAAACACGGCTGTCAATTTCCTTTTCAATAACGCCGTAGCGCACGATAGGACCTGCCACCAGCTGAGGGAACAGGGATACGTACATCAGGAATTTCAGCGGATTTCTCTGTACCTTAACCTTGCCCCAATAGGCGTCCATAATGTAGGAGATGATTTGGAAGGTATAAAAGCTTATTCCTATCGGCAGACTTATGTTGGGCTTGGGAATTTCAAAGGGCAGTACGGAGTTAAGGTTTTCCACAATAAAGCCCGTATACTTAAACGCCACCAGCAGACCCAAGCTTACCGCAAGGGACAGAGCAACGCCTAATTTGGCATATTTTGTGTCCCGATATTTGTCGATCAAAAGACCGCAGAAGTAGTTGACCGTAACGCTGCCTATCATTAGAATGATCCACAGGGGTTCTCCCCAAGCGTAGAATATCAGCGAGAAAACAATTAACACAGCATTTTTCCAATTTGTATTCTTTGATATAAAATAGAATAGAAAGACAAGAGGCAAAAATGCGTATAAAAAGAATAAATCTGAAAATAACATTGGCTGTCGTTCCTTTTTTCTGTATTTTTCCGTATTTTTTCTGTATTTTTCCGTATTTTCTTGTATTTTTCCGTATTTTTCCGTGAAATTAACCCAGCCTGAGCATTTCGTCAATGCACCTTCTCGACCTTGCAGCTTCTTCCTCGGTCATCTTTATCTCAAAACCGTTTTTCTCCGGGTCTTTCAGGGTATTATATACATCGGCAAGAGTCGTCAGCTTCATATTGGGGCAAATCAGCTTTTTGGACAAAATGAAAAATTCCTTTTCGGGACATTCATATTGAAGCGTTTCGGCTATTTCCAGCTCCGTACCGATTATGAACTGCTTTTTATCCGATTTTTTTGCAAAATTTATTATTCCCGATGTAGAACCCACATAATCCGCCTGCTCCACTACTGCGGGTATACATTCGGGGTGAACCAGCAGAAGGGCTTCGGGATGCCTTTCCTTTGCTTCTCTCGCTTCCTCGGCGGTAACGGATGCGTGAATGGGACAGCCTCCCTGTACAAGCTTTATGTCCTTTGCGGGAACTTGTGCCTTAACATATGCGCCCAAATTGCAGTCGGGAATAAACAGGATTTTATCACGGTCCATTTTTTTCACTATTTCCACGGCAGAAGAGCTGGTTACGCATACGTCGCAGTAGGCTTTAAGTGCGGCGGTGGTGTTAATATAGGCGACTACTGCCCTGTCAGGCTCTTTCTCCCGCATATACTTCAGCATTTCGGGATCGATTTGCTCTGCCATGGGACAGCCCGCCAAGGCATTGGAAAGATACACCTTTTTATCCATATTCAGCATTTTTGCGGTTTCCGCCATAAAATGCACTCCGCAAAAGAGAATGTTCTTTTGAGGTGCGGAACAAACGTCCTTGCTGAGCTTAAAGCTGTCCCCCACAATATCGGCTGTTTCAAGGATTTCTCTCTTAATATAGCTGTGGGCTAAAATACAAAAATCCTTTTCCTTTTTCAGCCGTAAAATTTTCTGCTGCATTTTCTGTATCGTCATTGTTTATCTCCTCCCGAAAGCTTATTTATTGCCATTTTTATTATATACCTTTTTAAGGTTTTGTCAATTTTTTCTTACGCTTTTTCAGGAATTTCAGCGCTTATGCTATTTCCTTGTCATATCCTTTTAAAATGCCTCACAGGCTTTTTTAAAGCTATTGCCGCAGTTTCGGTCTGCGCCGATTGCCGAAAATATGCGTACACTGCAATTCCTGTTTAAATTCCCGCTTTTGAACCGTGTTCAATCATATGCGTTCTATATACGTCTAATACTGTACACTGTTCAAAAATCCTTATCCCGTCTCGGCAAAATCCGTTCGGAAATCCACGCCCCGTTCCTGTGAGGACAGGTTCTCAGCGGGTATTTTAACCTTGGAGACAACTTTCTCTATTATATCTCCTGTGTCGCCTACATCTCCGCTCTTTGCTCCTTTCCTTGCTCCTTTGCATATTAAACGGTGAGGAAAAACAAATCTCACAGATATCCGAACATTATTCAAACATTATCCGAAGCAAAAACCGGTTCTCTTAGGCATTGGCACGCAGCTCCGCTATTTTTTTCGGTTTACTCCGAAAAGCTTTATTCTTGCCGCCAAACGCTTGTAAGGCTTCATACCTTCAAGCAGATCCCTTAACAGCGTGGTAATGCAGGCATAAGCCGTTTGCTGCTCCTCTGCGCCGAAAGCGGGATTCTTGTCAAACTCGCTTTTTTCAAATATAGGAATAGTCGTTTTAACGGCATCTGTCAAATTAAGCTGCTTGTCGGCTCTCAGCCCAAATTCCTCGGGAGTTTCTCCCTTGCTTCTCACTATTCCCTTAACAGCCAAAAGCCTTAACATAAAGGGAAGCATAGCCTTTACCGCTTTTGTGGGATCTCCCTTTCGGAAGAAATTCAGCAGCTCTCTTTGTTTTCTGCCAAGCTTTTTATAAAAGCCCAAAGCTGTCATAAACAGTATAAACAAGGTTAATGCCGTTCCGAAAATTATTAGGATAATCCTTATGGCTTCCGAGTCTAATGGAGGTGCGTCCGACCGGTTTTCGGTGACTGCCGTGGCAGTGGCTTGGGTGTTTTCGCCGCTTTGAACGGTTGTGGTGGTTATGCCCGTATTGTCGGCGGCAGTGGTCACGGAAGGAGCTGTCGTGGTAATTTCCTCGGCGGGAGGAGTTGTCGTCGGGTTTTGTTGAGTTGCGGGAACGGTAACGACGGTGTTTGCCTCTATGCTGCCGGGCGTGGGGTCATAGGGTACCCAGCCCAGATCTTTATAATAAACCTCTACCCAAGCGTGAAGGTCTTTATCGGTAAGGGTATACTTGTAATGACCTGCGTCCACCTGTTCGCAATTATCTCCCCCCAGGGTAAATCCCGTTACATATCTTGCAGGTATTCCCTGATATCTTAAAGCAAGGCACATTGCCGTAGCGAACATAGCGCAGTGACCCTCCCGGGTATTGTAAAGAAATGTATAAAGAGGCGAATCCGTTTCGCTTGAAAAGTTGTCGGCAGTAAGAGAATATGTATATTTGCCCGAATTTAAGCAGTTCACAACATTGTCGCAGTATTGGCTTTGAAAATCATGTTCTCTGTAGTAGTCGATGCTCAAATTCACCATACATTCTCTTGCAAAGCTGTCTATTAGCGCTTTATGCTCGCTGCTTATTGTTGCGTAATGTTCATATATGAACATCTCATAAGCGTACTTATATCTACGATATTTTTCCAGTGTAAGAGAGGTTTCAAGCTGATAGAAAAGATAGTCGTCATAATAATTTTCGTCATAATAATTATTATACACATCAACAGGCCGATTTACATACAGCACTCCCGTTTCCATGGAGTTTATTCTGCGCCCCTCCAATATTCCCACAAAATCGCCGTAAATCTTAAAGTTGTTATTTTCTCTGAAATTATAAACAAAGGGAGTACCGGGGAACAAAACGGTGTTTAAATTTTTAAGATAATCTATTTTTACCGTTTCTATGCCTATGGGATTTACCGCTTCGCCGCCGTCCTCCAAAAAGGATTTCCGGCTTCTGGCGTACAGCATTTGAATTTCGGGAACATAATTGTCAAAAACATCCTTTATATATACTTCGCCTTCAAAACCCCAATCCATGTATGAAGGTCCATATTTCAAGCTTGAATAATCTATTTTGGCAATCGACTTCCAATTATCACCGTCAAAATCGTAGCCGATATCGCCTCTTAAATAAAGCTTATCCTTCTTCTCCGTTGTTACCTCTATAACGGGGACTCCCTTTCTGTTTCCTGAGTTGGGATTTATGCTGTTTGAAATGTTTATGTTTTTTCCGTCGGCGGAAAAAAATCCGTTAAGATATGATTTTCCTCCAAAGCTGATATCCAGGTCGGTAAAAAAACCTGTGAAATGCTCTCCTATTTCCTGTCCCAAAGCGATTGCCTTTTGTATAATTTTATCGAATTTAACCGAACCGTTCTGAGGAAATGCGGAAGCGACAATGTTCATGGTAACGGCAGCGACGGTAAAAATAATTATGCCGTCGGACAAATACTTGGTATAGCGCTTGCCGTCGGTTATGGCTTTTGCGGAAGGCGAAAGCTTTTTTATGCTCCTTCGGTATTTCTTGTCCGAACCTTTCATATTTATCGCTCCGCCCGAAGAGAGAATAATAGCCGCCCCCATAGACTGATTCATTGCCCAAATTGCCAAAAGCCCTGCTGCAAATATTGCAAGAGACGGATAAAAGCAGGCGTTTGAGGATAAAAAACCGGGAACGGCAAGGGCGGCGGAAAAAACAAATATCACGTCAGGATGATATCTTTTAGCAGTACAGAAGGCAAATATTATACCGAAAACAATGCTTATTAAAATCATAAAACGAACCGAGCCTTCGGCTGCCTCTAAGCCGAAGAAACTGCTTGTGGAAATGTAATACCCCTTTGCAGTCAACATATATCGATTCAGAAAGCCGTTGAAGTCCACCGCCAAATCAAGCTTTTGTGCCGCCGCAAAGCAGTACAGAGAAAGACCGCACAGTGTAACCGCCGCCACGGGAGGTCCTTTAAAAAATCCAAGCAGCACATAATAAACGCCGCAGGCGATAAAAGCAGCGGCAGCAAAGGAAAATAATTCCCGGTCGAAATTTAAAAGCTGAGCAAAATATACTATTCCAAAGGCAGCGGAAAAACACGCCAGCAAAGCCTTAACCGGATATAACCAAAAATAGTTAAGGCTGCTGTTATAGTATGGGAAATTATACAGAGCAAAAGCGCCCGATTTAAGCTTTTGGGCTTTATCTTCGATTTCTTTCTGTTTTATCTTTTTTTCCTTCATTTATTAAATGCTCCATTTACAGTTTACGGTTGACAGCTAAGGCGTCGGCTTGACCGGCAGATTTGAAATCTTATGCTTATGCAGCTGTCAACTGTCAGCTGTCCCTGCATCTCTCTGCGGTTAATAAACCTGTGACAGCATTTCCGATATTTTTTCCTGTGTTACATTGCAGTCCGCCGACGCAAAGCGCACTTTTTTAAGCGCATGTATGCCGTTCTCCACTGTTGCTTCCGCCTTTCCCGCAAGAATAAGCGAAAATTCCGAATAAGCGGAAATCTCTTTGGAAAGCCAAACCAAGTTTTCCGAGTTATCGCAGGTTATTAAAAGAGTTGCGGGCGAATTTTCATTTTGATTAAAAAGCTTTTTTGCCTCCAGCTCTAAGGAAGGCTCACCCGTATAGCTTTTTATGGACGCTGCCGTTACGGCGGCGGTGTAAAACTCTTCCATTGAAGTAATGAAAATACAGCGGGTTTGCTCATATTTCTTGCTGTAGTAGGCGAAAACACAATCCCGCCCCTGTTTTATATTATAAAGACAGGCCGCCAGACCGATTTCAAGCACAGCGTCTATGCCTTTGGCATTTTCAACCTTATTGTCGGAATACTCGCATACGTCGCAAAAGACGACTGCGTTCTGAAAACGGTTTTTTACATCTGTCCATACCATATAATCCTCTTGTTTGGAGGACAGCTTCCAATGTATTTTTCTGATATCGTCGCCATTGTTGTATTTTCTTACAAAGCTGCGTTCTCCGCCGGAAAAGTCGGAGGTTTGAACCACGGTTTCCTGCTCGGTGGTAAGATTGCAGTCCCCGCCCTTAACGGTGTTGTATATTTTCGGCACTACCAAAACGCTTTTTTTATAGTTAAAGCTTTTTTTCAGCTTAAAAAGCTTTAGTATGTCATACATATAGGCATTATTAACGGAGATTTCAAACTCGCCTCTGAAATTTGACGGATAAAGAAAATTCAACTGCTTCGTTTGAAGTATGCCTAAGGAGAAAATCAGCTTCGCTTCCCTTTTGTCCTCAATGTCCGGCATTGTGGCGGTGATGAAAAGAGACGAGCAGGGGAAAATAAACCTGTTTTTCACGGTAAGCTGAACTCTTACCTCCGTTCCTCTTTCAACCGTGACAGAGGCGCAGTCAAAAACAAGCTTCAGCGCAAAACGCTCTATCGCCGCTATAAAAAGGGAAACGAAGGGCAGCACCAAAACGGTGATCAGCGTAACGGAGGACAAATGACCCGCATAAATCTGTGAAAAAGCAAGAGCTGCCGCAAAAAAAGCGGCATAAGCTATACGGTAGGCAGTCATTTTAAGCCTGTTCCTTTCCAAAGGGATACATTATGCTCGCCTTAACATCGCCGAGCACCTGCTCCGAGGTCACGCCCTTGATTTTTTCTTCCTGCTTTATATGTATTCTGTGGCTTAAAACAAAGGGTATCATAACCGACACGTCTTCGGGTATCACATAGGTTCTTCCCGAAATAAGAGCCAGCGCCTGTGCGGACTTCATAAGGGCAAGAGAAGCTCTGGGACTTGCCCCCAATAAAACGGCAGGGTGTTTCCTTGTGGCAGACACAAAGCTTACTATGTACCGACCTATTTTATCGTCCACATGAACCTGTCCCGTAAGCTCCGAATACTGCTCCAATTCCTCTGCGCTGCAAATTGCCGTAACGTCGCTTAAGGGATCTCTGCCGCTTCTGTCGGTAAGTATTTTCAATTCCTGTTTGGCGGTGGGATATCCCATTTTCACCTTTACCGTAAAACGGTCAAGCTGAGCTTCGGGCAGAGGAAACGTTCCCACAAAGCCCAATTCGTTTTGTGTGGCAATTACCATAAAGGGGCGTGGAAGCCGATAGGTTGTGCCGTCAACGGTAACGTTTCTTTCCTGCATTGCTTCAAGCAGTGCGGATTGGGTTTTCGGAGAGGTTCTGTTGATTTCATCCGCCAAAAGAATATTTGTCATAGCCATACCGGCCCGAAATTCAAAACGATTTGTTTCCTTATTAAAAAGATTAAAGCCGGTTATATCCGACGCCGTAACATCGGGAGTGAACTGAGCCCTTTTAAAATCCAAGCCCGTAGCCTTTCCCAAGGCGGAAGCAAGGGTCGTTTTGCCCGTTCCCGGCACATCCTCCACAAGCACATGACCTTCCGCCAGCAATGCCACCATAATAACGGTGATAATGTCGCGCTTTCCCACAATTACCTTTTCTATCTCACTGATGGTTGCATCAAGCTTTCTGCATACCTGTCCGCTGCTGATTTCCATTTACACTCTCCGTTCTTTTTAAGAAAACACCGTGCAATGACCGCCGTACGGCTTTATGCGGTATTATCTTTATTCTGTTTGTAATCTGTTTGTAATATTATACTAATTCTTAATCATATTATAAATAACTTTAACTTTGCAAAAATCCCGCATTTATCGCTTCGTCGGTCCGCCTTACCGTATCGCATACGGCTGCGGCAGACTTCCTCGCATTAAAGGCAGCCTTTTTGCAAATTTGTCTGCAATCGGATTAAGAAATAGTGTTACTCAAAAAATACAAATCCCATATTTTTACAAAATCGGGAGCATCGCCTGTTATCAAATGAGTTTGTCGTAAAAATTAGTGTAATCACCTTAAAAGTATACCATAAAATTATTATAAAAGCAACCGATTGGAATGAATTGTAACCAAATTGTAAATCTTTGAGAACAAGTTCTGATATTGCTTTTGCCCGCAAAGCTCTTTTTAAAAAAGGCTTTTCCACAATTTACTTTACAAAATTACTTGCAATTATCACAACTATGGAGTATAATAGTACAACAGCGTAAATATTTTTACGCTGTTGCCCGATTTTGCATTTAACCCCTTTTGGAAAGGAGAAATTAATATATGAAAAAGAAAACAGCTTTTTTGCCCGCTATTCCCATGAGAGGACTTGTAATTTTCCCTCGGATGATACTTCACTTTGACGTAGGCAGAGATTATTCCGTTAATGCGGTAAAAGCCGCTTCGGATAATGACAGAAGGATTTTTTTGGTTGCTCAAACAGATGCGTCCGTCAACACTCCCGTTAATTCGGATGTATATAAAATCGGCGTGGTTGCCGAAATAAGACAGACTCTGAAAACTCCCGACGGAAACACCCGTGTTTTGGTTGAGGGTCTTTACCGTGCAAAGGCGGATGATTTTCACAGGGAGGGAGATCACTATGTGGCTTCTCCCGCAGTTTTAAATGACAGAAAAAATACATTTTTGTCCCCCGACGAATCGGCGGCTTATCTCAGAGCGTTGAAGGACAGCTTTTCCGTCTACGGCAGCTATTCTCCCCGAATGCCCAAGGAAATGCAGCAGGCGGCAATGACAGAGCAGAACATTAACGCCCTTATGGATTTTATTATCTTTAACACCTATCTGCCCGTGGAGGAAAAGCAGGCTATGCTTGAAACCACTTCGGAGAAAAAGCGTGCGGATATGCTCTTAAAGCTGCTTGAAAAAGAAATCGACATTTTAATGCTGGAAAACGAGATAAACGAGGAGGTCACCGAAAGCCTTGACAAAAATCAGCGTGACTATTACCTGCGCGAGCAGCTGAGAGCCATTTCAAGGCAGCTGGGCGATGAGGATTCCGTTGACGAGGCTTACACATATCAGGACAGAATAAGGGAAGTGGGCTTTGACAAAGATACAGAGGAAAAGCTGATAAAGGATACGGAAAAGCTGTTAAAGCTGTCGCCCAATTCGCAGGACTACGGACTTATAAGAAATTATCTTGATACGGTGCTTGAGCTGCCCTGGAATGTAAAAAGCACCAAAAGGGTTAATATGGAAAAGGCTCAAAAGCAGCTTGACAAAGACCATTACGGACTTAAAAAGGTTAAGGACAGAATTTTGGAAACTATTGCCGTCCGCGCCTTGAACCCCGACGTTAAGGGACAGATCCTGTGCCTTGTGGGACCTCCCGGCGTAGGTAAAACCTCGGTGGGAAGATCCATAGCAAAGGCAATAGACCGTTCCTATGCGAGAATTTCATTGGGCGGCGTAGGCGATGAGGCGGAAATAAGAGGTCACAGAAAAACCTACATAGGCGCAATGCCCGGAAGAATAGTTAAAGCCGTTTCACAGGCAAAAACCATGAATCCCGTTATCGTCCTTGACGAAATCGACAAGCTTCGCTCCGATTACAAGGGCGATCCCGCTTCCGCACTGCTTGAAGTGCTTGATCCCGAACAGAATGTTTCCTTTGCGGATCATTTTTTGGAAATACCTCTCGATTTAAGCGACGTAATGTTCATTACCACCGCAAATTCACTTGATACTATACCCGCTCCTCTTCTTGACCGTATGGAAGTGATAGAGCTGCCCAGCTACACCAGAGAAGAAAAGTTTAATATTGCCAAAAAGCACCTGATACCCAAGCAGCTTAAAAAGCACGGCGAAAAAGCCTCCCAGGTGAAGATTTCCGACAGCGCAGTTTATTCAATGATAGACTTTTACACCAAAGGAGCGGGCGTGCGTAAGCTTGAACAGCGTGTTGCCGCCCTTTGCAGAAAAGCCGCCAAAAAGCTTGTGGAAGGTGAAGCAAGGGTAACGGTTACCGGCGACAATATTAAGGATTATTTGGGAGTTAAGAAGTATCTGCCCGAAGCCCTGCCCGAACAGGACGAGGTAGGCTCGGTAACAGGTCTGGCCTGGACCTCGGCAGGGGGAGTTACTATGCCCCTTGAGGTTTTGGTAATGAACGGCACCGGAAAGCTGGAGCTTACAGGTTCTTTGGGCGATGTAATGACCGAATCGGGAAAAATTGCTGTCAGCCTTGCAAGAAGCCTTGCAGACAAATACAACATCGATCCCGAATTTTATAAGAATAAGGACTTGCACATTCACGCTCCCGAGGGGGCAGTGCCAAAGGACGGTCCTTCGGCAGGAGTAACTATGACCACCGCCCTTATCTCCGCACTGTCGGGCATTCCCGTAAAGCGCGAGGTGGCAATGACAGGAGAAATCACTCTTCACGGAAAGGTGCTGCCTATCGGCGGACTTAGGGAAAAATCCATGGCTGCCTACAAGGCGGGAGTTAAAACCGTCATAATGCCTTATGAAAACAAGCCCGATTTGGAGGACGTGGACGAGGTGGTAAAGGAAAATGTACGCTTTATACCTGCAAGGAGCATTGAAACGGTGCTTGACAACGCTCTTGTAAAGGACAATGTTTCCGCTAAAATGTACGAAACCTTGGAAAGCGCTGTTAAAAAGCCTGTTTTAAGGAAAGAGTCTGCCACCGGGAAAAATAAAAGGGTGTAGTTTTAAGAGCGGCAAAAACCTATCGCAGCACTTTTGAGAGCAGCGGAAGGTCAGCGCTGCATTTCCGGAAGAGGGTGCATTTCATAATAGAGCGTGTTCACATAAAGCTCAGCATGCATCTTTTTGGCAAATTTTGCCACCTGCTTCGTTTCGTCATTTGCTCAAAGCCGACGCCTCCTTGCGCCGGCTTTGTTGATTTTGCGGCAGGGCTTGCTTTGTTGTTTCCTTTTTCGGTAAATGCCGTCTTTGATTTTTTGTTTGGGGTTCTTATTTTTTTGAGGTTTTGCTCATCTCTAAATTATCTCCATATAGTTTGGTGTTCATTACAAAATACTCTTCTTCAATCTCTTCTATGCAGCTCTTTAACGGAACATAATGCATATGTGTTTCCTCTAATCCATTCTTTTAAATCACTTTATTTATAATAGGAAATGCTGTTTGATTTTTTCAGAATCCTGTTGCATATCAATATAACTTTCACAATTAATTCGCGGCTTAATTTTCTCTAATAAATTATTTTCAAAAATATAGCTTAATTCAATATTTATAAAATCGATATTTTCATTAAATTCAATAGCTAAAACACCTAATGATATAAAAGTCATTAGATAAAAAACACCTTCACCGGCAATAATGTGTAAATCATCATTGCATATCCAAGTTGCAACATCCTCAAAGGTTAAATTACCATAATCCATACCACTCATTATAAAATTTTTATTTAATTCTTTCACCCTGTTATAATTTAATTTTATGTCAACTTTTATTGAGTCCTTACATTTTTTTCCCATAATCATATATCTTCTGATCTCTTTCGCAGGTTATATATGGTCTTCGTGGATTATATCTAAACATTATATTTCCTCCTTATGTTTTGCTGATGAGACTGTAAAAAAACTCCAAAATATCCCGGCAAAGCAACATATCTTGCTATTTCCTCTGATATTTTTGACTCAGTATCAGTTAATCTCCGGGATTCAAGTACCGTAAATTGGGGATTTGTTTTTATAAACGGATACCAATGCCCCGTTCCTGTTCCTTTTTAAACTTCAATGAAACAATATCAACACTAAATTTTGAAGTCAACAATAATATATTGATCATTATTGATCATTTCTTGAAACATTATGGGTATATGTTTTACCCTTCTCTAATGTGATTGGAGAATGAACAGTAATATATATATAATTTAAAAATAAGTCCGGACCGGTAGCACCAGCCAAACCATTGACTAATATATTCCCGGATTGATCAGTAATTGATAATGATATTTCACTTATAAATTTGTCGTCAGAAACCTCTTTTTCAAAAAATATTTTATATGCCAATTGGTCCATTCCGGCGTAATAATGCATTTTAGATATAAATCCGTTTTTATCTTGTTTTTTAATAATAGTAACAGGTATAGATTCATAATCTTTACATTCTTCCGGGGACAACAACATAACCCCATTAATACCATCATAATTAATGAATTTATAACATTTAAAACAAATTACAGATAAAAAGTGCTACAAAAACAAATACAACTATAGATACTGTTACCAATCGAGAGCGTTTTGTTGATTTCATAATAGCAATTATCCTTTCAATCTATGGCACTGTCCAAAGCAAATACCATGCAAATCTTTATCTTTTTTAGACGAGAATTAGTATCATTCCTTAATCTTGTCCGTCGGGGACGATTTTAATATTTGGAAGGTTGTCCTTCACCCTTTGTGCGATTTCGAGCATGAGCGGCCATTCATCGG
>CANEHP010000038.1 GCA_947427325.1 uncultured Clostridia bacterium
AACAAAATTATGCACGAAAATCTGCATACTGATTTTATGTGAACACGCTCTAACCTACAATCATTGTTCCTGCGCCCTCGTTGGTAAGCAGCTCGATAAGAATTGAGTGCGGTATTCTGCCGTCAATAATATTTGCCTTTGGCACACCTCTCCTTACCGCTTCAACACAGCAGTCTATTTTCGGTATCATACCGCCCGATATAATGCCCTGCTTTTTCAAATAAGGAACTTCGCTTACCTTTACTGTATGAATAAGCGTGCTTTCATCCTCCTTATTCTCCAAAAGTCCCACTATATCCGTCATAAGAATAAGGTTGGAAGCCTTTATTTCTGCGGCAGCTCTTGCGGCGGCGGTATCGGCGTTGATATTGTACACCTCGCCGTTTCCGCCGGAAGCGACTGTGGATATAACGGGTATATAGCCCTTATCAAGCACATCGTTGATTATCTGCGGATTTACCTTGGTTATCTCTCCCACAAGCCCCAATTCCTTGTCCTTTTGCTCCGCTTCTATAAGATGACCGTCCAAGCCGCATAAGCCTACGGCCTTGCCGTTATGGAGATGAAGAAGATCCACAAGATCCTTGTTCACCTTGCCGCATAGCACCATTTGAACAATATCCATTGTTTCCTCGTCGGTGCAGCGCAGTCCGTTTACAAATCTGCTTTCCTTGCCCGTCTTTTTCAGCATTGCGTTTATTTCGGGACCGCCGCCGTGAACAAGCACTATCCTTATTCCCACAAGAGAAAGCAGAACTATGTCGGACATTACCGCTTCTTTTAATTTTTCGTTTGTCATGGCGTTGCCGCCGTATTTTACAACCACTGTTTTCCCCGAATACTGCTGTATATAGGGCAAGGCGTCGCTTAAAATTGCCGCTCGATCGTTTATCATTTTATATACTGTTCCTTTCTTTTTATAGCTTAATTCCGATAATCCGGCGCTTTGTTATCTTTCTCTACCCTTTTGTTAGAGCTTGTATCCATTGGATTTGTGCGTGGATTTTCGAGCAGATTTTGTCGCTGACAAGGCAAATTTTCGCAGCCGGGCTGTCGCCCGTCAAGAAAATTTAACGAAGTCAGCGGCAAAATGTGCCGAAAAGATGCGTACAATATCCAATGAATACATGCTCTAAATAAACAGTCCGTTTCTTTTTTTCGGATATTTTCTTTTTTTAGGCTTATCTGTATTAGAATTAAAATGCGCAAGCACTTTTTTTATAGTATCCTGAAACTCCGGAGCGGAAATACCCTTTATAAATTCGCACGCTTTTGCGGAAAGCGTTGGGAATTTACAAAAGCTGCATAAAACATCTTTACGGTATTCGTTATCCATTGTATTTTGAAAGGCACTTATCAGTGCGTCGGCATCGCCCGGCTCTTGCCACATAAATTTCCATGTGGGACTGATATCATATCCCGAAATCAACTCCGAGAAAAAGCTTTCATACCAGGTAAGAAAATCGGGAAATCCCTTAGGCCACATAGGGGGAAGGCTGCTTCCGTAATCAAGATAAACAATCTTTCCGCTCATAGGTCCGGTTACTACAAGGTAAGCATTATATGTTAGATCCATGCCGCAAAGCTCGACCGTCCCATAATAGTAATCGTCAAGCTCATCGTCATCAAACATCTGCTCCCACTCTTCATTGCTCATAGGGTAAAACAACTGCCTTGATTCCCTGTTAATGTCCTCGTCCAAGCCCCATTTGGATTCAAAATTGTTCAGTCCCGTCCCGGGCGATGCTCCCCCCCGTCCGACATTGGTCAGATAATAAACATATTCAACAGGAAGCTCCACGCCCGAATATTCCTCAAACCTCTCTATTTCCGACAGCTCCAAGGGAGGACTGAGCTGCCAGTGGTGATATCGGGCGTAATAGTCCTGCTGCCGCTTCGGATCGGCGGCGACCTTCTCTATCATATCTTTTATCCGCACACATTTTTCAAGCAAAACAGGATCGTCTAATTTATGCATAACACACCCCTATAAATCAGCTTCTGTACTCCGCATTTATCTTAACATAATCATAGGTAAGGTCGCAGCCCCAAGCAACGGCGCTTTCCCCGCCCTCGTCAAGATCAATAATAATTCGAACCTCGTCCTCGGAAAGAATTTTATAGGCTTCCTCCTCGGAAAAATCAAAACCCACACCCTTCTCACATACTCTTACACAGCCTATCCTTGAAGCAAAATCCACCGAAATCTTATTTACATCAAAATCAGCCTTGGAATACCCCAATGCGCACATAACACGCCCCCAGTTAGCATCTGCGGCGGAAACGGCGGCTTTTAAAAGGGGGCTGTTGATAACGGATAAGGCAGCAGCCTTTGCAGTTTCCTTATCATGTGCATTTTTTACTTCACACTCGATGAGCTTGCTTGCACCCTCTCCGTCACGGGCGGTTTCTTTGGCAAGGTTCAGCATAACCGCATTTAAAGCGCAAACAAACTTGTCATAATCCTCTCCGACTTCTGTGATTTCATCATTTCCCGCATATCCCGAGGACATAATGACAAGAGTGTCATTGGTGGAGGTATCCCCGTCAACGCTTACCATATCATAGGTTACGGCGTTTACCTGCTTTAAGGCACAATAAAGCATTTCCGGGGAAACGGCGGCGTCAGTTGTGATAAAAGCAAGCATGGTAGCCATATTGGGATTTATCATACCGCTGCCCTTACTCATTCCTCCTAACCGGCAGGTTTTACCGTCAAGCTCAAATTTAACCGCAAACTGCTTTTGGCGTGTATCGGTGGTCATTATAGCGGTGCATGCGTCATTGTATCCGTCCTCCGAAAGCTTTTGGACAAGCATGGGAATACATTTTTCAAATGGTTCAAGGGACATTGGCTGTCCGATAACTCCCGTAGAGGCAACGATAACGTCGTTAACATTGATGTTAAGAGCCTTTGCGGTAAGAATACACGCTCCCTCGGCTATTTCAATACCATTGGCATTGCAGGTGTTGGCGTTTCCCGAATTAACAATAACCGCCTGCGCCCTTCCGTCCTTCAAATGCTCCCTTGTAACGGTAATGGGTGCGCCCTTTACCTTGTTTTGTGTGTACAATGCCGCCGCATTGCAAATTTTATCGCAATATACTACAGCCATATCATTTTTTTGCGAATTGGCTTTTATATGGGCGTTTATTCCCGCTGCCTTAAAGCCCTTTGCTGCACATACTCCACCGTCGATAAACTTAATATTTCCGCTGTTTTTCTCCATACAGTTGTTCATTTTATCGCCTTTCTTTCTATATCATATAATTTTATAACAATCCTGTTGCTTCGTCAATCCCCATCATTATATTAAGGCACTGAACCGCCGCACCGCTTGCGCCTTTACCCAAATTGTCAAGCCTTGAGGACAGAACGATTCTGTCTTCGTTGCCGTAAACGAAAATCTCCAGACAGTTCTTTCCGCTTAACGTATTGGCAGCCAAAAAGCCGTCGGTCAGCACCTCTTCGCCCATAAAATCATAAACCTTAATAAAAGTCTGCCCCTCATAGTGCTTTTTGAGCATTGTCACTATCTCGACAGGAGTACAGGGCTTTTTCATAAGCCTTGTGACCAACGGTACAGTTACCGCCATTCCGCTGTAATAATCGCAAACTACGGGAATAAAAACAGGCTTTTCCGCCAAACCGCAAACCTGCTGCATTTCGGGAAGGTGCTTGTGCTGCTGAGTCAGTGCATACTGTCTCGGACTGTTATATTCATAAGGCTTGTTTTCCCCCTCGTAAACGGCAATGGCTTTTTTCCCCGCTCCGCTGTAGCCCGAAAGAGCATAGCAGGTAACGGGATAGTCCTCGGCTATAAAGCCGTTTTTTATAAGGGGATAAACCAAGGAGATAAATCCCCCCGCATAACAGCCGGGTACTGCCACCCGCTTTGAGCTTTTTATTTTTTCTCTGTGCATGGGAGACAATTCGGGAAAGCCGTATGCCCAATGGGGATTTGTTCTGTGTGCGGTGGAAGCGTCTATTATTCTTACATTGGGATTTTCCGCCAAAGAAACCGCCTCTATTGCCGCCGCATCGGGAAGGCACAAAAAAGTAAAATCGGAGGAATTTATCAGCCTTTTCCTTTCCGACAGATCCTTTCGCTTATCCTCGTCTATGCGGATTATTTCAATATCGCTGCGGTTTTTAAATCTTTCAAAAATTTTAAGACCCGTTGTTCCCTCTTGACCGTCTATAAATACCTTTGTCAATTTTCATTACCTCTTTCTGTAAGTGACTTAACCTCTGATAAGGTCGGCGGATTAATCGATATGGGGAATTTTGTGCAGGCTGTTCCCGCAGCCGCACAGGCAAATTTTACCGTATCCTCATCGTTCATTTTTTTGTACAGAGCATAAATCGTTCCTGCCTTAAAGCTGTCTCCCGCACCTAATGTGGAAATTACATTAAGGGAAAAGGGCTTAAAGTATTTGGGCTGATCTCCCTTTCTTCCATAGATACACTCTTTTTCTCCGCAGGTAAAAATTACAAGTCCCTCTGTGTTATCGGTGTACAGCTTAAACAGTTCTTCAAAGCTTTTATCGGGATAACGGTCTTCAAGATACTGATGTGAAACGGCATTTACTGCGCAGCTTTTGTTTATCTCGCTGTCATAGGCGCAGTCGATTGTCGCATAGGGCTTGTTGTACCTTCGGCAAAGCTCCGCCGATTTTTCGGGATAGAAAAAGGGATCTATACCGCAGCATACAGCATTTTTTATTGATTCCTCACAGGGCGGCTCATAAAAAGGCTCTTTTCTGCCGTAATGCTTTTCCCATTCTCCGAAACAGGTTCTTGAATCCTTATCGATTATAACATAATCAACGATTCCATCAAAATCCTCGTCCGCAAGCTCCGAAATATCAGCTTCTTTATTTTCAAAATAATTTCTTATAATACTGCGGTTTACATTTCCTATATGACTTCCTCCTATTTTTAAATTACAGCCGAAGGAAGTCAGCACTGCCGCAGCTGTTCCTGTTTCTCCTCCGATATGGTGATATTTTTCCTTTATTTCTCCGTAACCGTCGGCAGACGGAAATTTTCCTTTTAATAAAAACGCCTCGGTGGAAATTACCATACCGTATAAATAAATGTAATCCTTCATATAAACCTCATAAGCCTTTACAAATCTATCCTATCCTTAACAGCTTTAAGCATTTTTTCCGCGAAATTCCGCAAATCAGCCGAATCAAACTCAAATTTCTTATCGGATAAATAGCAGTCCAACGCTTCATTTACGATATCATTGTCAAAACCCGGCTTTCTCAGCGCCCACCTTCCGCCGTCCGCCTTGGAAACACATTGTCCGCTGCACAAAAAACACAGCACACGGCATAGATTAAGCGTAACATATACGGGATTATCCGTTATATCTAAAACCGCATTTTCAATATCATAATAAATACTGTCAATATGATCGGCTCTTGGCACTTCGCCGAAAACCTCGCTGATTTTCCTGCCGTAAAGCACCTTGCCGTAATTATTGATAACGGTAAAATGCGCCGCCAGATCCTTATCCACACCTTTCATTTCCTTAATGTATTTTTCGGGAGAAGCTTTATATTTATCCAAATGCACAGATGAAAAATGAAGCTCAAAGGGAGTGGGATAAACAAAGGGCTTGCAGTATTCCGACTTAACAAAGCTTATTTCAAATCCTTTGGCAGGCGCAAGGCTGTTAAATTTTACGATTTCATTCATAAGCTCAAGCTTTTGCTTATCGGAAATATCCCCATTTACAACAACAATCAAATCGATATCGCTTTTGTTTGGGTTAAAACAGCCCATAGCCATTGAACCGTGCAAATAAATTCCAATAAGCCTTTCCCCTAATACCGTGTAGGCTTTTTCAACAAACTTACCTGCCAAATCCCTGTAATAATTCAAACCTGACTCCTTAAAAATCCTTCACTGATTTAGCTGTAATAAACATTCCCTTGTAAAATTTATCTGCTCCTTAACGCTTTCGGGAGACGGTCCTCCCTTGGAGCTTCTCATATTTACGCAGACGTCAAGGCTGATTGCCCGATAAATATCATTATCAAATAATTCGCACATGTTTTTGTAATCCTCTAAGGGCAAATGCTCTAAATCGGTTTTCCTTTCTATGCAAAGCGCAACCAGACTGCCTGTTATCTTATAAGCGTCTCTGAACGCCATTCCCTTTTTTACAAGATAATCGGCGCAGTCGGTAGCGTTAATAAAGCCCCTTGCCGCAGCATTTCTCATATTATCCTTGTAAACCGACATGGTCTTTAACATAGGAATAAAGGTAGACAGGCAAAGCTTAACATTGTCAACAGCGTCGAAAACAGCCTCCTTATCCTCCTGCATATCCTTGTTGTAAGCAAGGGGCAATCCCTTCATCATAGTGAGCAGGGTCATATTGTCCCCGAAAACACGGGCGCATTTCCCCCTTACAAGCTCGGCGATATCGGGATTTTTCTTTTGGGGCATTATGCTTGATCCCGTAGCAAAGGCGTCGTCAAGCTCTATAAACTTAAACTCCCAGCTGCACCATAAAATTATTTCCTCGGAAAATCTTGATAAGTGCATCATTATTATTGATATTGAGCTTGAAAGCTCTATACAGAAATCTCTGTCAGAAACTCCGTCAAGAGAATTAATCACGGCACAATCAAAGTCTAACTGCTCCGCTGTAAAATCTCGGTCTATGGGGTAGGTAGTTCCCGCTAATGCTCCGCTGCCCAAAGGACATTGATTCAAACGCTTCAAAGTATCGTTTAGCCTGCCTACATCCCGCAGCAGCATTTGAGCATAAGCCATAAGATGATGACCGAATGTTATAGGCTGCGCTCTTTGAAGATGAGTATATCCGGGCATTACTGTGTCTGTGTTTTTTTCCGCTATATCGCATAAAACTTCTGCTAAGGATATAACAAGCTTTTTAATTTCACCAATTTCATCACGAAGATACAGCCTTATATCCAAAGCCACCTGATCGTTTCTTGAACGGGCGGTATGAAGCCTTTTTCCAACCTCGCCAAGCCGTTCCGTAAGTGTGGCTTCTATGAACATATGGATATCTTCTGCGTTCATATCAAGCTCAACAGTGCCGTTTTCTATATCTTCAAGAACCTTTTTCAACTCATTTGCAAGGGTTTTGCTGTCCTCCTCGGAAATTATACCGCACCTGCCCAACATCTCGGCATGAGCAATGCTGCCCATAATATCATGCCTGTACATCCTCCCGTCAAAGGAAATTGACGAGTTGAAAGCGTTGACCTTGCTGTCAACCTCCTTGGAAAACCTTCCCGCCCACATCATTGCCATAATAAAACCTCATATTATTCATTATCAAAATAATAAGCGGGAAAGCCGTTTCCCGCTCCATAAATACTCACTTAAGGAAAATGCACCGAATTTATAGAATATTACCAAGCGCAAGACCCTCGGATTTTAAGAATTACCAATCGAAATTTTAACGCAGCACCCGCTTATAAATCAGTCCGCAGCAGTACGTTGATTACTCCTTGCTGCTTCTGTCAGCGTCCAGCAGCGCCTTAACCTTTATGGGCAAGCCGAACAAATTAATAAAGCCTGCGCTGTCCTTCTGATCGTAAACGTCGTCCTCGCCAAAGGAAGCGAAGTCCTCGCTGTAAAGGGTGCAGGGAGAGGTAACGCCCGCATTTATAATATTGCCCTTATATAATTTCAGCCTTACCTCGCCTGTGCAGGTTTCCTGTGTCTTGTCAACAAAAGCGTCCATAGCCTCTCTTAAAGGAGTATACCACTGTCCGTTGTAAACCAGATCCGCATATTTCTGAGCAAGTCCCGCCTTATAATGCTGTGTTTCCTTATCAAGGCATATAGTTTCAAGAACCTCATGAGCGTGATACAAAATAGTGCCGCCGGGAGTTTCGTATACGCCCCTTGACTTCATACCTACAAGACGGTTTTCCACCACGTCAAACAAACCGATGCCATTATCGCCGCCAAGCTTGTTAAGCTTTTTTATAAGAGAAACTCCGTCCAGCTTCTCCCCGTCAAGGGCAACGGGAATGCCCTTTTCAAAGCTGATTGTCACATAAGTAGGCTTATCGGGAGCCATTTCTGGAGAAACTCCCAATTCAAGAAATCCGGGCTTATTATACTGCGGTTCATTTGCGGGATTTTCAAGGTCAAGTCCTTCATGGGATAAATGCCAAAGGTTCATATCCTTTGAGTAGTTGGTTTCTCTTGTGATCTTTATTGGAACATTATGCGCTTCCGCATATTCTATCTCCTGATCTCTTGACTTGATGTCCCAAATTCTCCAAGGAGCTATTATCTGAATATCAGGGGCAAGAGCCTTTATTGTCAGTTCAAAGCGAACCTGATCGTTTCCCTTTCCCGTGCAGCCATGGCAGATAGCGTCAGCCCCCTCTTTTCTTGCAATCTCCACAAGCCGCTTCGCTATAGGAGGTCTTGCAAAGGAAGTACCGAGAAGATAGCCCTCGTATTTTGCTCCTGCTTTAAGGGTCGGGAAAATAAAATCGTTGACAAATTCCTCTTGAATATCTTCTATATAAAGCTTAGCCGCACCTGTTTTCTTAGCCCGCTCTTCAAGACCCGCAATTTCAGAATCCTGTCCTACATTTCCCGCAACGCATATTACCTCGCAGCCGGGGTAGTTTTCCTGAAGCCAAGGAATAATAATTGAGGTGTCAAGTCCTCCCGAATATGCCAATACCACTTTTTTAATTTCTTTTGCCATTACTGTCGTTTATCCTTTCAATTCTTTTGTTCATAATTTTACCATACATATATTATACGCTATTTTCTCAGCTTGTCAAGGGATTTTATTCAAATAAATGAATATTATACAGAATTTTATGAATTTTTTATGAATGTTTTTGAATTATATGAATTTTTTAAATTTTATATTGACTGAAACTGCGTTCATTTATATAATATATAATGAACACCAACCAAAAAGGAAGGCGATTGTTTTGACTTTTAAAAATAAAATAGAAATTCTTTTACACAGAAAAGGCTATAAGAAAACCGAATTTGCAGAAAAACTCGGCATAACATACCGAGCCTTGGCAAATTATCTTGCAGGTGCGAGAAAACCTAAAAAGCAGGTAATGGAAAAAATTGAAAATGAGCTTAATGTTACCTCGGATTTTCTTTTTGACGATAATCAAAAGTTAGTGCTTGACAATATAGAAAACTTTTATTACAATGCTTCGGAAGAGAGTGCTGATATCGACAAGGCTCTGGAGCTGCTTACCCGTTCAAAGGAGCTGCTTTCGGGAAAAGGCTTGACTAGCGAAGATAAACAAGCTCTCTTCTCTGTGCTGACAGAAATTTATTTTGAAACAAGGGGATAACAAGAGTTTACCGCATTTTAAATAAGGAGTAAGAGTTTTCATAAACCAATACCGCACAAAGATCGTTTTACGGATTTGTGCGGTATTTTTTACTATACTACAGTACAGCTTAACGCTTTCACCTAGTGTGCTGTCCCGCTCAAAAATAAAATATCTGCTTGCCCTTTTTCCCATACGCTTCGTTGTCGTCCTCGACTTGCGCCGGCAAGCCTTCGTCCTCCGCCTTGCATATGGAAAAAATTGCTGCGCATCTTATTTCATTTTTGAGTGGGACACCACACTAGTTCCTTATTGTTTTTAATCTAATAAATATTCATACAACCACACCTCATATATCCTTAACCGAAACAGCCATATTATTTTTAGCCGCAATATATTCGCATATACTGTATCCTCGGTTCAAATAGAATTGCTGTTCATTTTCTTCGGCGGTCAAAACTATACGACAGATACCGCTGTCCTTAAAATATTTCTCGGCAAGAGAAAGCAGTTCCGTTCCGTGACCCTGTTTTCTGAATTTTTCCGCTACCCAAAACTCTCTTATGAATCCCAGCTTCTCTTTAAAAAACCAACCTTCAAGAGTTACAAATGTAAACTGTATAAAACCCAAAGGTTCATTTTCGCACAGACGAATATACGCCATATTTCCGCCGTTATGGGTGTTCATTTCCGAAAAAAGACCCTCCCAGTCCTTAACACTTACTCCTATCTCTGCAAAGTATTTTTTAAACATAGCTTGAAATACGGAATTGCTAAAATCGGAAATCAATAAATCATTTGTTGTCATATATACTCCTTAATGCGGTCAAATAAAAAAGTGTTCCCAAAAATGAGAACACTTTAAATTTATCATTTTACATTGTGAAGCTGACCGCATTAAAGCACAGAATGTGAATGACAGATATTCCCTTTTTGGAGCAAAATATTTTTCATATCATTCACCTGCCTTTCTTTAATAAAAGCATTATAGCATATACTTTGAAAGCTGTCAAGAAAATTATTTCCCGGTAAATCCTTCCCAATCCTTCAAAAATCTTTCAATACCGTTATCGGTCATAGGATGCTTAATCATCTGCAAAAGTACATTCATGGGAACTGTAGCAATATGGCAGCCCATTCTTGCTGCGGCAGTAACATGAATAGGATTGCGGATAGAAGCGGCGATGATCTCGGTATCTATTGCAGAAGCGTTGAAAATGTCAACGATTTCCTCAATAAGAGCCATTCCTTCCATTCCTATATCATCAAGTCTGCCAAGGAAGGGGCTTACAAAAGTTGCTCCTGCTCTTGCGGCAAGTAAAGCCTGAGCGGCGGAAAATACCAAGGTAACATTGGTTTTGATTCCCTTTGCGGTAAGCTGCTTACATGCCTTTAAGCCTTCCTCGCACATAGGAAGCTTGATAACAATATTTTTGTTGATTGCAGCCAAAGGAAGTGCCTCTTCAACCATTTTGTCAGCTTCAAGAGAGATAACCTCGGCGGAAATAGGACCGTCAACTATTTGGGTAATTTCGGTAACAACCTCTTTAAAATCTCTGCCCTCCTTTGCAATAAGAGAAGGGTTTGTGGTTACTCCGCAGATAATTCCCATATCGTTGGCTCTTTTAATGTCCGCAACATTGGCGGTGTCGATAAACAGTTTCATTATGTTCTCCTTAAAAGTGAATATATTAGTTTTATCTGAAAACACTATCAGATTTTCCAAGTAATAATTGTACCATAAAAGTAAAAATTTTGCAAGATGAAAATTCGGTATCTATAAAATATTTAATCGGTAATATCATAAAGCTGCCAATTCATCAAAGGAAAGCTTTAAGGAAGAGTAGAGATTTTTATAAATCTTATATACTTTCTCATACTGTGTGATATTATCCTCAATAGGATTTTGAACCTTATCGGGAATAATAACAGCCTTGCAGGCTTCGGGAACAGAGGAGTAAATTCCCGCTCCCACAGCAGCCAATAAAGCTACGCCCAAAGCAGGGCCTTCCTTGTTTTGCGTAGTTTTAACGGGACAAGCGTACAAGTCGGCCAACATCTGACGCCACAGCGGTGAGCTTCCGCCGCCTCCGCAAGCCATCATATCGGTAACATTTATCTCCATCTCGCGCATTACTTCAATGCAGTCTCTTAATGAATAAGAAACGCCCTCCATAACCGCCCTGATCATATCTCTCTTTTTGTGCATTGTTGATAGGCCTATAAATGCTCCGCGGCAGTTAGGGTCAAGGTGAGGAGTTCTTTCACCGTTAAGGTAAGGGAGATAAATAAGCCGGTTTGCGCCGATAGGCACTTCCATAGCCGCCTTATCCGTTAAATAATAAGGATCTACGCCCATATTAAGAGCTGTTTCCATTTCGCTCCAGCAAAGATTATCTCTGAACCATTTAAGCGAAAGTCCTGCGCTTTGAGTTACGCCCATTACATGCCAGCAATTGGGCACGGCACAGCAGAAGGTATGGACTCTTCCTCTTTTGTCTATAGAAATATTGCTTGTGTGAGCAAAAACGACGCCGCTTGAACCGATAGTTGTAAAGGCTTTTCCGTCCTCAACCACTCCCGTTCCCACAGCCGCAGCAGCATTATCTCCTGCGCCGCCTACAACAATAGTTCCCTCGCAAAGCCCTGTAAGCTCCGCCGCCTTTTTAGTGATTTTTCCCGTAATTTCGGGACTTTCATAGACCTTTGCAAGAAGCGACTTGTCAATACCCAACTTGCCAAGCACCTCATCAGACCAGCATCTGCCGGGAATATCCAAAAGCTGCATTCCCGAAGCGTCCGAAACCTCAGTGGCGTACTCCCCTGTCAGCATAAACCTGATATAGTCCTTAGGCAAAAGAATATGACGGCATTTTTCGTAATTTTCAGGCTCATTATTCTTTACCCACATAATTTTTGCGGCGGTAAAGCCTGTTATGGCAGGGTTTGCGGTGATTTCGATCAGCCGCTCGTGTCCTACCTTTTCGGTTATCTCAATAACCTCTCTTGCAGTACGCTGATCACACCATATAATGCTGCGGCGGATAACCTTGTTATCTCCGTCAAGCATAACAAGACCGTGCATCTGTCCGGAAAGACCTACGCCCTTTATTTCCGAAGCAACTATTCCGCTTTCGCTTATAACCTGTTTAATTCCGTTTACAACAGCATTCCACCAATCAAGAGGATCCTGCTCGGCGTAACCGTTGCGCGGCGTGTAAAGGGGATATTCATAAGTAGCGGAGGAAACGGGCGTTCCGTCCTCGGTAAAAAGTACGGTTTTTGTTCCCGATGTTCCGATGTCAACACCTAAAATGTAAGCCAATTTTCATTCATTCCTTTCAAACTAATATTATCCTTTTCATTGTTAAATGTGAATAAAATACTTTATTATATTTTAAAATATTTTTTCTGTTTTGTCAATAGATTTAGTTTGATTTTATTAAATTTGCCTAATTTTTGCCTAATTAAGTAACGGGCAAAACAGACAGGGTAAATCCGCCGAATTTTAATATTGTATATTGACCTTTTAGGAAATTTGAGTTATAATAAAAACGAAACCCAAGATAATATCATCCGAAACTGAAAGGGTATTGTCTTAAAGCGAGCGGCAAGCGTTCCTGTTTTATTGTCAGACGAACAAATACCATGTTAAATGAAAGGATAACCATTATGGCAAAACGCAGAATAGGAATTTTAACAAGCGGCGGCGACTGCCCCGGATTAAATGCGACTATAAGAGGGGTGGCAAAGGCTTGCTACGATCTTATAGGGGAGGATAAGGTAGAAATTATAGGCATAACCGACGGCTATCACGGGCTTATTCATAATGAGTGCCGTGAAATGAAGCGTTCCGAGTTTTCGGGAATATTGACCCAAGGCGGCACTATATTGGGAACTCGCAGAACTCCCTATAAAATGATGCAGATTGTGGAAGATGATAATATAGACAAGGTTGCGGAAATGAAGCAAACCTATAAGAGCAATAGGCTTGACTGCTTACTCACTTTAGGCGGAAACGGCACTCATAAGACCGCTAATCTTCTTTCAGAGGAAGGCTTAAACGTGATCGGACTTCCGAAAACCATTGATAACGATATCTGGGGTACCTCCGTAACATTCGGCTTTCATACCGCAGTGGATATAGGAACAGAAGTTGTCGACCGTATTCATACTACCGCAACCTCCCACAGCAGAGTAATGGTTATTGAAATTATGGGAAATAAAGCAGGCTGGCTTACATTGTATTCGGGTGTTGCGGGCGGGGCGGATATAATTCTGATTCCCGAAGTTCCTTATAGCATTGACAAGGTTGTTTCGGCAGTTGAACAAAGAGCTAAGGCGGGCAAGGATTTTTCCATCGTTGCCGTTGCAGAAGGCGCAATGGATACCGCCGAATCAAAAATGAAGAAAAAAGACAGAACCCGTATTCGTTCAGAACAGGGCTATACCACCGCCACTGCAAGAATAACCAAGGAAATACAGGAAAAAACGGGATTTGAAACCCGCTCGGTCGTACCCGGTCATATGTTGAGAGGCGGCAGCCCTTCCGCTTACGACCGTGTTCTCGCTACACAGTTCGGCGCAAGAGCGGCAAGGTTAATCAAGGAAGAAAAATACGGTTATACCGTTGCCAAAATCGGCACTGAAATAGGCGAAAACCGTTTGTCTGATGTAACGATGAAAACAAAGTTCGTTCCCCTTGACGATAAGGTTGTTATTGCGGCGAGAGATATCGGCATTTCCTTTGGCGATTGATAATATGTGACTTTTTATAAAACCGTATAATTAAGAAATAGTATAACAATGACATTTTTCGTGAGATTTTTCCGAAAAGTGTCATTTTTGCATCATCAACAGCCTTAAATTTACTTAAATCTATTGAAAATAAACCTTTATTATGGTATAATTTAAGCATTATGTTATAAGGGAGCATACTAAATGGCTAAAACAAAAGCGGCTGTTCTGTTCGGAGGACAGTCAAAGGATTATCCCGTTTCTTTAAAATCTGCTTATGCAGTGATAAACGCCTTGTCAAAATTAAATTATGACGTTATCCCCGTCGGTATAACAAGAGTGGGACGTTGGCTTTATTACCCGGGAAATTATGAGGCTATCGCAGACGGAAGCTGGGAAAACGATTCCGATTGCTGCCCTGCTGTTATAAGTCCCG
>CANEHP010000039.1 GCA_947427325.1 uncultured Clostridia bacterium
TCCTCGACAAAATTTGCTCGAAAATCCGCACACCATTCCTATGAGAACAAGTTCTGAATTTCAGCCAACGATATTTTACAGACCGGGAAATTAAGATTACAACTGCTCGGTAAGGCGGGAAATCATTTTTGATTATATGCTTTTTAAAGCAAATGCGAGTGTGATTTCAGTTAATTTCAGAGCTGTTCCTCTTTGTTTTCTTCATCATCTTCATCGGCGTCGTCTTCTTCCGCCTCGTTCAATTCCTCATCGGTTATTGAAAGCGTTTCGTCTTCATCATCCCCAAAGAAATGAATAAATTCCTCATCGTCAATATATTCGTCCTCGTCGTCCTCTTCTTCTCTTTTCTTTACGATCTTATCCTTCAAAAGCATTGTGGCAACAAACGCACCGCCGAGCAACGCCAATAAGCCTACTAAAAAGCCAACTAAACCCTTATTCATGTATAAGTCCTCCTTAAATTTTTAGTCAAGTTCTGACAAAAACGCACAATACTGTCATACTGCCGCACCATCAGTTTGTACAAATTTAACGCAGAAAGAATACAGCCTGTAAACAAAGCTTGCGCAATAATGCGAAATTTGTGAAAACAAGTGCTTGACAGAGGTGTTTTGCCGCTGATTGTGCGGTATCGATTTAAATTTTTTGAAAATTTTACCTTTATTCATTATATATCATTTCTGCTCATTTTTCAAGTGAAAAAATAAATATAGCATATTAACTAAAAATTTCATAAATTTCCTGTTAAATTCATCAATACGGAAAGAGCGGCTAAAGGTGCGGTTTCGCATCTTAAAATCCTTTTCCCCAAGGTTGCCGCTTCTATGCCGTTTTCTTCGGCAAAAGCCGCTTCCTCGGGTTCAAATCCGCCCTCACTGCCGATAAAAATACCTATTTTTTCGGTTTCGTCCGTTATCAGCTGCGAGATTTTTTTACCTCCGCATTCATAAAAAAGTATCCCCTTTCCCTTATCTCCATATTCCTTTACCGCGCTTCTAAAATCTGTCAAAGGAGAGATTTCGGGGATTTTTCCTCTTCCGCTTTGCTTCGCCGCCTCTTCTGCTATTTTCTGCCAGCGCAGGATTTTTTTCAATGCGCTTTTTTCATCGGGGCGGGAAACGCAGCGCTTTGACAAAAGGGGAACTATTCTTGCCGCTCCAAGCTCCGTAGCCTTTTGCACTATAAGATCCATTTTATCGCTTTTCGGCAGGCATTGGAAAAGGGTGATTTCCGCTGTGGGCTCGGCTTCGTTTTTTCTGCTGTCTATGACCTTTAGCTCCACCATATCCTTTTGGCACAGCGCAATACGGCAAAGGAAGTCATTTCCGCAGTTATCGCAAAGTATTACGGGTTCTCCCCGCTTCATTCGCAAAACCGCAGAAATATGCTTTGCGTCGTCTCCCGTGATAAAGGCTTTCTCGCCGTCGTTTTGTCCGAAAAAGCGGGGATAGCGCCAACGTTCGTTTTTGTCCTCGGCTGTTTCCTCGGAAATAGTTTTTTCCGCATACTTAAGGCTGTCAGTTGATTCCGTATTTTTCGCCCCCTTTAAAAAGCTGCAATACAAGCTGTCTTAATCCCCTGTTTTTTTCGAGGGACAGATTTTCGTCCTCCCCCAATATTTCCGAAGAATATTTCTGCGCAAGATACACAATGTCGATATCTCTTGTCATATTGGCAATTTTAAGTGGCGGAAGTCCATGCTGCGCCGCACCGAAAAAATCTCCCGGACCTCTCAGCTCCAAGTCCCTGTTGGCTATTTTAAAGCCGTCGCAGGTTTCCACCATAGTTTCGACTCTCGATTTCGTGTATTCGTTTTTGCTGTCGGTAACAAGAATACAGTGGGACTGCACATTTCCCCTTCCCACACGCCCTCTTAGCTGGTGCAGCTGGGAAAGCCCGAACTGCTCGGCGTTTTCTATTATCATAACAACGGCGTTGGGCACGTCCACTCCCACTTCAACCACCGTAGTTGCCACCAGAACGCTTATGCGGTTATCCTTAAAATCCGACATAACCTTATCCTTATCCGCCTGCTTCATTCTTCCGTGAAGCAGTCCCATGGAAACGCCCTTTAGCGCACCGTTTTGGAGAGTTTCAAAGTATTTTGCCGCAGCCGCCTTATCGGTTACGCCCTCCTCTATCAGCGGGCAGACTATATACGCCTGATAGCCCTCCCTGACATATTTTAATATGAAATTATAAAGCCGCCTGTGATAGCTGCTGTTTACTCCGTAGGTCTTTATGGGAAGCCTGCCCTTAGGCATTTCGTTAAGGACGGAAATATCCAAGTCCGCATATATCATAAGAGCGAGAGTTCGGGGTATGGGGGTGGCGGACATTACAAGGCTGTGAGGATTTTCTCCCTTTGCCTGAAGCTTTGAGCGCTGGGCAACGCCGAAGCGGTGCTGCTCGTCCGTTACCGATAAAGCAAGGTTGGCGAAAACCACGGATTTTTGTATAAGAGCGTGAGTACCCACCGCAACCTGCGCTTCTCCGCTTTCTATGCGCTTTTTCGCTTCTCTTTTTTCTTTTTCGCTCATGGACCCCGTAAGCAGCTCAACGGTTACCCCTAAAGGCTCTAAAAACTTTGATAAAGTGTCTCTGTGCTGCTTTGCCAATATTTCCGTAGGCGCCATTAGGGTGCTTTGATATCCGTTTTTTGCAGCAAAGTAAATTACCGCCGCCGCCACCAAGGTTTTTCCGCTGCCCACATCGCCCTGTAAAAGTCTGTTCATGGGCAGATCGCCGCACATATCCGCTATACATTCCTTAATGGCTGTTTTTTGAGCGTTTGTGGGCTGAAAGGGCAGCGCTTCAAAAAAATCCTTTATCTGCACCTTTTCCATTTTTATGCCGTTTGCCCTGCGCTTTTTCTTTCCCAAAAGAGACAAGCCCAGCTGCAATACCAAAAGCTCCTCGAAGGCAAGCCTTTTCTGAGCTTCAAGAAAAGAGTCAATGCTTTTGGGGAAATGAATATTGTTTACCGCTTCCTTTAAGGGCGGAAGATGCTCTCTTTCCCTTATATAATCGGGCAGCAGATCCTCAAAATCCGCCTTTTCAAGAGCAGCGCCGATATTTGCCGAAACAATGTTATTGGAAAGCCCTTTGGTAAGAGAATATTTAGGAGTGATAACATTTTTTGCGGATTCGGGAATAAAAAGGGGAGAAGCCGCTTCTTTTTTTGCAAAATCACAGGTGACTCTTCCGTAAAAAAGGTATGTTTCCTTTTCCACCAGCTTATCGAAGCTGAATTGACTGTTAAAAAACGTCAGAAGCATTTCGTCTGTGCCGTCGCTTACAGCGGCATGATAAACCGTAATTTTGCCGCTGAAATAGGGCTTTAGCTTTTTGGTAACAGTGCCTTTAAATACGCAGGTTTCGCCGTTTTCTATATCCTTTATGGGTATTGGACCGCTGTAATCGACATAGTCCCTGGGGTAATAGGTTATCAGCTCTTCAAGGGAGTTTATGCCAAGCTTTCTGTACAGCCCGGCTCTTTTTTCGCCTATTCCCTTTAAATATGTTATTTCACAATTATTTTTGATCATTCTTATTTTCTCTGATTTATTTTTCCTTTATTAGAGCGTGTTCACATAAAGCTCAGCATGCATCTTTTCGGCAAATTTTGCCGCCTGCTTCGTTTCGTCATTTGCTTTGATGCCGACGCCTCCTTGCGCCGGCTTTGGGCAAATGACTGAACACATCGTGTGTTAAAATTTCTTGAAATATGACGATATTCCTGCAAAATTTTGCCTTGCAGGCAACAGAATTATACACGAAAATCTGCATACTGATTTTATGTGAACACGCTCTAACCTTTCAATATACAAGGCTGTAAGTCAGCCGCCGCAGAGCAAAGCCTTAATCTAAATCCATAATATAAAAATTTGCGTTAAAAACCTGCCCGTCACAGCCGGTATATGTACCTTTACGGTCAAATTTCATTCCGATTTTCTCCATAACTCTGCCGCTGTAAATATTTTCCACCGCATGCCACGCTATAAAACGCTTTATTCCTTTTGCCTTTAAAAAGTCCACGACAGCCCTTGCGGCTTCGGTGGCATAGCCCTTGTGCCAATAATCGTAAGCAAAGTTATAGCCTATGCTCCATCGGTCATATTCGGACCTATAGTATGCGCCGCCGCTGCCGATAAGCTTTCCTGTTTCCTTTAACTGAAAGCCTGCTTCAAAAACATTTTCGTTATCTGCATCTGCGGCAACGGATTCAAGCCACTGCCTTGTAACCTCGGCGCATTTATGAGTTGTGTAAGTCAAATATTTTGTTACCCTCGGATCGGATGTCCAAGTGTTAAAAATATGCTCCGCATCGGCAATTTCCAAGGGTCTTAAAATCAGTCTTTCCGTTTCTGTATGTGAATATCTCATTTTTTCTCCTATGAAATCTTTTTTATTCAGTATAGCATAAACGGGAAAATAAAACAAGATATGATCAGCTTGTCGAAAAACTCTGAAATCTGTAGTTTTTCGACAAGCTGACGCAGATTTTCGGCGAAGCCGAAAATCAAAAATCGGGTTTAAGCCTTGATTTTAGGGCTGTTATCTCAACTTGGGGGGCTGTAAAAAAATTGACAGTTAACAGTTATCGCTTTTCCTTTTTTAGTAATAAAACGAGTTCGTAATATGCGCGGCAAAGTTCGGAATTTAATTGAATTTTCCCAAAAGCAACCTCTTCTGTTGCACAATTTTGGTCATTCATCTAACCGCAGCCTTAATTCACCCCAATCGGTTATTGTTAAAATATTTCTATCTTCTGTATACGGCAAATCAATAGCTCCTATGTACCATATCGGTAACATTCCTGCATTTAAGGAACCTTTTACATCACATTCATACTGATCCCCAATATACCAAACTTCATTTGCATGTAGTTCGGCTTTTTCCAAAGCCAAATCAAATATTCGTTTATTTGGCTTACGGAACATAAAATTACTTGATGTAATAATGAATTCAAAAGTATTTTTCGGAAGCAGTCTGTTGATACGTTCTTTAACAACAGAGGGGGCATAGGAAATATTGCTGATTACGCCTGTACGAATATCCTTACTCTTCAAATATTCCAAAAAATCTTCTATACCCTCTGTAGGCATTCCGGGTGCAGCGGCATTCCAAAATACCGTATCTATTTCAGAATTGCTCAATGCGATCTCTATTCCCTGCGATTCATAAAGATATGGCGTAAACATTGTATTGGGTATTTCTATCTGAAATAAATGCCTTTTCTCAGAATCAAATCTTCCAAACTCCCTATTGATTTCATTTGCTTTAGCCTGCACCTGCTCTGCCGACAAATGATATTTATTTTTTGTGGCATACTGTAAAACAGCCTCCGTTCCTTTTACTCCATCAAATTTCTGTTCCGCAATAAGTGTTTGACCATAATCAAACAAGATCATTTTAGGCATTTTCATATAATTTACCTCTACATTTTTCCGAAACCATAGATTACGAGCATCACCTTTTTGGATAGATACTTTGCCTTGTGCATTAGCATATTCAAAATCAACCTTTTCTTTACAACTTCTTTACAACGTTTAAGTGCATCATCATTGCAATCAACACCAATAATGTTGCGGTTCAGAAGCTTAGCTTCAACAAGTGTGGTTTCGCCGCCTGCAAATTGATCAAGAACTAAATCGCCCTCTTGAGAATAACGAAGAATAATGTTTCTTGGGATATAGGGGGACCGGTTTCCTCGCCATTTCGCTTCATGCGTCACCAAATATTTATCAAGAAATAGAAACATTGCATAATTATAGTCTCATGTACAAATCAAAAAAACCTTATAAGTCTATATAATTTTTCTATATTTACCATTACCTAAAAATTCTATAAGTCCTTTGTTTCTTAATATTTGAAGTTGTTGACGAATTTTTGCTTCTACATTATGATTGCAAGGATGCTTTTTCTGTAACCAATCAACAAAAGAATACATATCTTTAAGTACAAACTCAAAATCTTTAATTTTATTTACGCAGCTCAAAACATCTATTAACCAACCTCTGTTTTCGATATTATTAATTTGCAGCGCTTTTATTTTATTATATTCCTGTACGATATTATTAGCTGTTCTTACATCTCCGTTGTTAATAATTTTAATTTGACCTTGATTCAGAATTTCACTGTATAAAATATTACAACCAACCCAGCCAGATCTTCGTGCAGTATAAGGCAGGGGCTTACGTTTTTGGATAACGGAATCAACAAAAAAGAATTTTGGAATCAATACTAAATCAGTTACCATAAAAGCATTGTTATATTGCAAAACGAACAGGTTAGGATTGGTTATACTGTTTATTCGTTCAATCATTGTGGGATACGAACCGTCTGCAATTTTCTTTCCGAATTTTCCTTTTTTACTTTTTAGCTCGAATATTTCTCCACAATTTCCACAAAACAAATCCGCAACAGGCATATTGTTATCAAGATTGCTGATATGTTCGTTCCCGCAAATTGGACAAAACATATTTTTCCCCACCCAGTTTTCACTCATTATGCGTATTTTTTGTGAATTACTTTTATAATTGCTGGCTAACAATTCATCAAAATATAAATTCATTAAAACTCAGCCCATTCTGTAAAATAATTATCGGTCACATTATGAATTTCCATTTGTTTACACACAAGATTCCCCGGAGTCAATACAAATTCTCCCAATTTATATTTTTTTGATGCAATTTTCTCCGCTTCCTCATCATTATCCGCAAATACCTCAAATGTTTCCGATAGCATTTCTTCTATTGTAATTTTATACTTCTTCATAGCTCACACCTTTCAATTTTATAAAGGGCTTTACTGTTTTACACATATGCATCACCTATAATTAAAACAAAATGTAGTTGTCACTATTCATTTGCGTTATGTCAAAAACTTATAGATAAAAACATTTTTCTTTATTTTCCAATATAAGCAAAATTAAAATGCCTTCCCTACAGTAAAACCGCTCCAAACAAAAAGTTTCGAGCGGTTTATAAGATTGGAGCTGGTGAACGGACTCGAACCCCCGACCTGCGCATTACGAATGCGCTGCTCTACCGACTGAGCTACACCAGCATATTAAATTGTATATCAGCAGCACAAGCAGCCACTCCAAGCGGCAAAAAACATTATTCATACCCGTACCGCTGAACCGATGCGCCGCTGTTCCTGCATAAAAGCCATCATAATTAAAACAGGTAATAATATCAAAATTAAAACAATCACTTGAAAAAACGCACAAACTGTGATACAATAAAAATGTCTTTAACGTGTTATAAACAATTATACCATTTTTTAGGTATTTGTCAAGAATGGGGTGGCAAAAATTAAAAGAAATTTTAAAGTTTCTTACATAGCTTTAGGGATTATTGACGGATTGCTTGTGCTGACAGCGCTGACTCTTTTGTTTTTTTTGCTGATTTATCACGGCAGTCTCGCACCAAAGCTGTTTTCTCACCGAATTTATATAATGGATACCGAAGCCTTTTCGCTTGTAAAAAAGGGCAGTGCGCTTATAGCCGATCAGGTGAATTTTGACCAAATCCTGCCCGGAAATATTGTTATTTTTACCGATGAAAAGGAAAAAACAACAGTAGGAGAGGTTCAAAAGTCCGAATTTGAAAATAATGTTTACACATTTACCGTAAAAAATGATGCAGGAATTTTGCTTACAGTGGGGCAAAGCCATATTTTAGGCAAGGGTATGTATTATTCCGAATTTTTGGGCGGAATAATTTCCTTTGCCGTATCGCCTGCGGGCGTGTGCTGTGCCGCCGTTCTGCCCTGCGCCGCCTTTTTCGTGTGGGAGGTAATTGCGGCGGTAAAGCGCAAATCACCTCAACCCACTGTCGCTACCGTAAAAAAGCAGTACGAAACTCCAACCTATATTCCCCCTCAGCAAAAAAAGGACAACAGACCTTCGGCAGAGGAACAAATTCCCTTCGAAGAGCGCCCTGCCTTTGACGACAGCCGACAGCGTCTTGTGGAAGCGGCGGGCTTATATGCGCCCGCAAAAAAGTCCGAACCTGTAAAAGCCGAGCCTGAGCCTGTTCGTCCCGCTGTTAATGAAAGAGAAATAGATAAGCTGATTCAACAGGCAAAAGCAAGGCGTTTAAATGAGGAAGCTTCAAATCCGACAGGCAGAAAATCGCCGTCAGCAAATTCAGCTCCCTCAAAAAAGACGTATGCGACTCCAATAAATGTAGCTAAATCTGCCTACAGCCGGGTTCAAAACGCTTCGGATTCAATCAGCCAAAAAAATCATGAACAAGAACAGCTGAAGCCTATGGACCTTAATATTGACGATAAGCCCCTTAAACGAATCAATGAAGAGCCGCTTAACGAAAAACCCGAGCCTAAGCACAGCCACAGCCGTTCTTCCCCTCGCTTAAGCCGATTAGACAGCTTGCTGCACGAGGAATCTTCAAATAATTCACAATATGATATAAACAATATTTTAAGGAATATGGAAAAAAAATAATCAAAAGCCAAATTCCCGCCGACTCTTTGGGAATCGGCGTTTGCTTGGTTAAATTTACAAAATCCGAATAAGGAATTTTTTAGTCCGAAAAAGGGTTTTTAAATCCGAAAAAAGATTTTTGAATCCGAAAAAAGGATCTTTATACCCGAAAAAAGGTTCTTCATATTCGAAAATAGGATCATTGCAAATGTTTCATATTATATTTATACCAATTCCGGGACTTGTTCCCATAGAATGAACGCATGGGTTTTCGAGCATAATTTTCCGAGAACAAGGAAAAGCTTCGCAGACGGACTTGTCGCCAATCGAAAATTTTAATGCGGTTATCGGGGAAATTTGCCAAAAGACCTGTGCTTATCCTATGAGATCATGTTCCAAACCTTTTCATTTCCGAAATATTAAAAAGGAGAAACACCATTGCGGATAGTAATGCTTATTGAAAATACCGCCGCTTCCTCAAAGCTTTTGGTGGAGCACGGAATGTCCTTATACATTGAAGCCGACGGAAGGGTTTGTATCTTTGGCGCAGGGGCAAGCTCCAAGCTTATCAATAACGCAAAAAGAATGAATATACCTCTGGAAAATACCGAAGCGCTTATAATCCCGCATAATCACCTTGCTTACACAGGCGGCTTGGATCATCTTGTTCAAATAAATCCAAAAATAAAAATATTTGCCCTAAAGGCTGCCGACTGTCAGCCCGCAAACAACAAAGTGCTCTTTGCACCCCAACTCGTCAACATTTCGGATAAAATAAAAAAACATAAAAAAAATTTTATTCTTTTTAACAGCTTTCAGCAGGTATACGAGGGCTTTTTTCTTATGAAAAACGAGGTTAAGGACGACAGCTTTTATATTGCCGAAAAAAATCGCAGGATTCGTCAAGGAAACGATTATGTTCCCGACGAGCTGGAGCATGAGTGCTTTGGAGTTCTCTTTCCATACGGCAGCAGAAAAAAGGGCTGCATAATTCTGGGGGGCTGCGCTCATTGCGGACTGCCCAATATGATACGAACGGTAAAAAAGAATTGGGGCGATATCCCGATCATCTCCATAGTTACAGGGCTTCACCTTATGGACGAAAACCCCAAAAAGCTGACGGTGGATTCCGACTTTTTGAAAAGAACAGCTCAGGCTGTAAGGGAGGAAAATGTAGGCGCAATCTACACCTGCCACTGCACGGGACTTAAAGGCTACGAGGAGCTGAAAACTTATTTGGGTGCGCAGCTGGAATATTTACAGACAGGAGAAGAATTGAGTTTTTAAAGAACAAAAGCCGTTATTGCCGCCAACGTTTAAAAAGTATCCTAAAAGCTTATATTTGTACATAGTTTACGGCAACAGGTAAATATCAGTTTGTCAAAAAATTTATAATCCGGGGTATTGCCCCTTAATAAAAAATGATAACAGGAAAGGCATATAAGGTGAATATACTGATAGTAGGATGCACCCGTGTAGGTGCGGAATTAGCAAGCGTTCTCTGTGAAAAGGGACACGACGTTTCGGTTATGGACAGACAAAGCGACGCTCTTGAGCATTTATCGGAGGGTTTCACGGGGCTTACCTTTAAAGGCGTGCCTATTGACAACGATGATTTGGTTGCTGCGGGAATAGAAGCCTGTGATGTGGTTTGTGCTGTTACCGATAATGATAACGTTAATATTATGGTGGCTCAGATTGCCAAAGAAATATATAAAGTACCAAAGGTTATGGCTGCAATAGAGGACGTGGAAAAAGAAGACCTGTATCAAAAATACGGCATGAATTCGATTTGTCCCACCCGCCTTACCTTAGACGCCGTCGTTTCGGCTATTGACGAATATGAGGGGCAGTCCTGGGTACAATTTGGCAACCATAGGGTAAAATTCTACTCTATGCCTGTGCCGAAGGAGCTTATTGAAACAAGGTGCGCTGAAATAAATTATGAGGAAAACGAAATCCTGTATGCCATAATTCGTGACGGCGGTAATTTTGTTTTGGTAAACAATTCCAATATTCTGTTAAAGGAGGGGGACACGCTTATATTCTCCAAGCTGGTGGATTGAGAACGGTATTTTGAACAAGCGGACTTTTACCGGCTTTTTTGCGAGGAACAAAAAGCACCTGTTGTTTTAAAGTACATTTTTGATAAGCGTAAATCACAATGAAGGCAATAATCGTAGGCGGAGGCAAGGTTGGATATTACCTTGCAAAAACTCTTTTGGAAAGAAATTATGGCGTATCCGTTGTAGAAATAAAAAAGGATATTTGCCGGTATTTTGCCAATACCCTTGATGTAACGGTGGTTTTGGGAGACGGCTCTACCGCAGGCGCTCTGAAAAAAGCGGGAGCGGATAAATGCGACTCCATAATTGCCGTAACAGGCGCAGACGAGGCAAATCTTATAATTTGCCAGATGGCAAAGAAAATGTTTCAGGTTAAAAAAACCATAGCCAAGGTTAACAATCCGAAAAATATTGACACCATAAAGGCTTTGGGCGTGGATATTGTAATTTCCGGAACGGAAAACATTATAAGGCAAATGGAGCGGGAGGTGGACAACAGCCGTATCAAAGAGCTGATGCCCATCAATAAAAAGGCGGCGGTGTTTGAGGTTATCCTCCCCGAAAACTATGCCTATGACGGCAAATCCATTGCCGATATCAAGCTTCCCGACGGCTGTAACATTATATGTATCACAAGAGGAGAGGATTTCCTGATTCCCCGCGGCGGCACCAAGCTTTTAAGCAAGGATATATTGTTAATTGTTTCATATGTTTCTGCGGCTAATGAGGTTCGCAGAATGCTGAAGCTTAAAAAGTAGCGCTGACGGCTCGTGGCTTTCGGAAAATCTGTACAGATTTTGCTTACAGTCAGGAAATAAACGGAAATTTCAGCCTGCTTTGTGCAAAAGCGACAACACGTCCCCCGAAAATTGTAAGTATTTACCATATTTATACTAAATCTACAATTTACAATTTCTCCACTTGATATTTTTTTACTTTTTTGTTATAATTTAATAAGTATTAAACTTATTTTCACTTATGAACAAAAAAGCATTGCAGCAAAATGTCACATTGTCAGTCAATGCAAAAACAATCCAATAAAAACGGGAAACTCTTCCCTAAAAATGCGAGGAAGGAAAGGAAAGCTATGACATCTCCGTACACATCTGAAGAAATAATTAAACAAATGAAGGGAATATTGGAGTTCGATTTCAGAACTTCCCCAAAGGAAGCCACTAATAAGCAAATCTATAAAGCTATCTCCAAAATCGTAGTTCATTACCTTAAGGAAAAGCGCCACAAATTTATGACAAAGTGCAATTCACAGGGTAAAAAGCAGGTTTATTACATCTCAATGGAGTTCCTTATGGGACGCTCCCTTAAAACCAACCTTTACAACTTAGGTATGACAGAGGAGGTCGAAAAGGCTGTTAAGGAAACCTTTAACGCTAAAATGGACAGCATTTATGATGAAGAACCCGACGCCGGTCTCGGAAACGGCGGTTTGGGCCGCTTGGCGGCGTGCTATATGGACGGTTTGGCTACATGTGCGCTTCCGGCAACGGGCTACTCCATTCTTTATGAGTACGGCATTTTTAAGCAGAAAATTATAGACGGCTGGCAGACAGAGCTTCCGGATGATTGGCTGCCCGGCGGCGAGGTTTGGCTGGCTCCTGTTCCCGATCAGGCTATTCAGGTGCATTTTGACGGATATATTCAGGAAAGCTGGTCTGACGACTATCACTCTGTAAACCATGTAAACTACACCACCGTTAACGCAGTTCCCTACGATATGTATATCAGCGGCTATGACAGCGAAGGCGTTTCAAAACTCCGTTTGTGGAGCGCAGAGGGTATGAGCTTTGATATGAGCGCATTTAACAAGGGAAAATACGATGTGGCTTTGGGTGCGAGCAACATTGCTCATTCCCTGACAAAGGTTCTGTACCCCAACGATAACCACCTTGAAGGAAAGGCGCTTCGCCTTCGCCAGCAGTATTTTATGTGCGCCGCTTCTATAGGCGATATAGTAATGCGTCATATGAATATTTACGGTACTCTTGACAATCTTCATGAAAAGGTTGCCATTCACATTAACGATACTCATCCCACCCTTGCTATTCCCGAGCTGATGAGAATAATGCTTGACGAGTGCGGTTACAGCTGGTCAAAGGCTTGGCATATCGTAACCAACACCTTTGCGTATACTAACCATACCGTTATGGCAGAGGCCTTGGAGAAATGGGACGAAAATATGCTCCGCAACATACTGCCCCGTATATACACCATTATCTGCGAAATTAACCGCCGCTACTGCGAGGGTCTTCGCAACCGTTTGGGCGATGAGGGAAGAGTTGCGAGAATGTCTATTATAAGCAACAATCAGATCAAGATGGCTAATCTTTGCACAGACGCCTGCCATTCTGTAAACGGCGTTTCAAGACTTCACAGCGAGATCATCAAGGAAAGCGTATTTAAGGAAGAATACTCCGATAAGCCTTTTAAATTTAAGAACGTAACCAATGGTATTGCATACAGAAGATGGCTTTTGCAGTCCAACAAAGGACTTACCGATTTGCTTTCCGAGTGTATAGGCGACGGCTTTAAGAAAAACGGAGCGGAATTAAGCCACTTCTCCATGTTTAAGGACGATGAAAGCGTTTTAAGAAGGCTTGCACAAATAAAGCGGGACAATAAAGCCGCTTTTTGCAGCTATGTTGAAAAGACCACCGGCAGAAAGCTTAACCCCGACAGCATATTTGACGTGCAGGTAAAGCGTCTGCACGAGTACAAGCGTCAGCAGCTTAATGTTTTGAATATTCTTAACGATTATAACTGTCTTTTGGAAAATCCCGATGCGGACTTTGTTCCCAAAACCTATATATTTGCTTCAAAGGCCGCTCCCGGCTACTATATGGCTAAGCAGATTATCAAGCTTATTTGGTGCTTGGGGGAGGAGATCAGGCAAAATCCCAAAATCAGCGATAAGCTGAGCGTGGTATTTTTGGAGGATTACCGTGTAACTCTTTCCGAAATTCTGATGCCTGCCAGCGAAATTTCCGAGCAGATTTCTCTTGCGGGAACAGAGGCTTCGGGAACAGGCAATATGAAGCTTATGCTTAACGGCGCAGTTACCATGGGAACATATGACGGCGCAAACGTTGAGATTTGCGAGCAGGTGGGCCGAGACAACATATTTATCTTCGGTATGAGCGCCAATGATGTAAATATTGCCAAGTCCAACAAATATAATCCCGAGAGCATCTGCAACAGCGACGGACGCATTTCGGGCGCTGTCAACAGAATGTACAGCGGTATTAACGGCGCAAAGTTTGACGAGGTTGCGAACTCATTGAAATTCACCGATCAGTATATGTCCTTTGCCGACTTTGACAGTTACCGCAAAGCACAGCTTGCCGCTTCCGAAAAGTATAAGGATATTTTGGGCTGGAACAAAATGTCCCTTATGAATATTGCAGGCGCAGGGGTATTCTCCGCCGACCGTGCCGTTATGGACTATGCAAGAGATATTTGGAATCTTGTATGATAAGACCATGTCCACATAGGAATGGTGCGTGGATTTTCGTGCAGATTTTGCCGAGGACAAGGCAAAGTTTCGCAGGCTTGCTGCCGCAAGTCAAGAAATTTTAACGCAGTCATCGGCAAAATTTGCCGAAAAGATGCGTGCCAATTTCTATGAGAAC
>CANEHP010000040.1 GCA_947427325.1 uncultured Clostridia bacterium
AAACGCCATTGGTCTCGGTATAGCCTTTGCGATAATGCCTGCGGTTTTAATACCGATTAAAATTGCTTACAGCAGAATTTTTGCCGTAAATAGGGCAAGGCAGAGGTAAAAGAAGATTGGCAGTATGATATTGAAGGTTATGGGTATATAAGGAGATAAAATAATGTCAAGCGAATATATAATAAATTATTATAATAATTATGACGAAGAAGGAAGATTGCTTTCCCGCCACGGACAGCCCGAATTTCTTACAACTGTAAAGTATGTGGAAAAATATCTTTTTGAAGGAGCGAGGATTATTGAAATCGGCGCAGCCACCGGAAGATATTCACACTATTTCTCTAAAAAGGGCTATGAGGTTGATGCAGTGGAGCTTGTACCGTCTAACATCGAAAGATTTAAGAAAAATACCGCTCCCGATGAAAAGGTAACTGTTACTGAGGGAAATGCTTGTGATCTGTCATTTATTGAATCGAGTAAATATGATATAACGCTGATTTTGGGTCCTTTATATCACCTATATACCGAGGAAGAGGAAAAAAAGGCTTTGTCTGAAGCAATTCGTGTTACCAAAAAGGGCGGAATTGTATTTGCTGCTTACTGTATGAACGATTCTGTGGTAATACAGTTCTGCTTTCTGCAAAACTACATAAATGACGAACACTACAAGCCTCTTATTGATCCCGTTACCTTCAAGCTGAAATCAAATCCCGAGGAACTCTTTGTAATGCACACAAAATCCGAGATAGATAAGCTTATGTCGGAATTTAATACAGAAAGAATTGCCTTTGTGGGAACAGATATGGTAACATGTTATCCCGATGTACAGAGAACGGTGGAAGCGATGGACGACAAAACCTTTGAAAAGTATATGAAATATCATTTTTCAATCTGTGAAAGAGAGGATTTGGTGGGAATTTCCAACCACACTTTGGATATATTCAGAAAGCTTTGATTAGAGCGTGTTCACATAAAGCCTCAGCACGCATCTTTTCGGCAAATTTTGCCGCCTGCTTCGTTAAAATTTTTTGAAATATGACGATATTCCTGCAAAATTTTGCCTTGCAGGCAACAAAATTATACACGAAAATCTGCATACTGATTTTATGTGAACACGCTCTAAATCACACTGCACAAAAAATCTCTTTTGGATTGAACAGCGTGGGATTAGAACTTGAAAGGACAGAAAAAGTGATAAATTTAGGATTTTTAGGAACGGGAAATATGGGCAGCGCAATAATAAAAGGAATTTATGCGGCAGCCTCAAAAAACAGCGGCAGATTGGGTGATTATGAAATAACGCTATATGCTTATCACAAGGATTCCGAAAAGCTTAAAACCCTTTCGGAATACGGGGTTAAGCCCTGTAACAGTGAACAGGAATTGGGTAATAAGTGCAATTATATTCTTTTAGCGGTAAAGCCCCAGGTTTTAGGTGATGTTCTTTCCGCTTTAAAGCCTTCGGTTACTGAAAATCACGTTTTTATAAGCATATGTGCGGGTATTTCCTCTGAATTTATCAAGGAACACACCCACCCTGCCGTCAAAACCGCCATAATAATGCCCAATACTCCCGCAATGCTTGGGTATGGCGCAAGCGCCATTGCCCGCGATAATGTGATAAGCGACAATGATTTTGAGCTGGCAAAGCTTATAATAGGCTGCTGCGGTTTGGTGAAAGAAATCGCAATGGATAAAATGAAAGAAATAATTTGTATTAACGGCAGCTCTCCCGCATTTATCTACCTTTTCGCAAAGGGCTTTACCGATTATGCAAAGAATGTGGGGATTGATGAAAATACTGCCTTACAGCTTTTCGCACAGTCCTTGATTGGTAGCGCAAAAATGCTCACCGACAGCGGAATGACTATAGAACAGCTTATCAAGCAGGTAAGCTCTCCGGGAGGCACGACCCTTGCGGGACTTGATATGCTGTATGAGGGCAAGCTTGAAGAAACGGTTAACAATGCCTGCAAAGCTTGTACTGACAGAGCGTATGAATTGGCAAAAGCAAAGGAGTAAGAATGGAGTAATATTATGGGACTTTTTAAGAAAAAAGAGAAAAAGCCTGAACCGCAGCCGGCGGCACTGACTGTATATGCCAATCACAAAAGCTATGATGATATTCCGGGTATTATGGCTGATATAATGAACAGTACAATAGTTGATAAAAATCTTGCAGCCGAAAGCGTTGAGTTTATTTTACAGGACGGCTCAAAGCTTACCCTTCATTTTATGAATAAAACGCAAATAGGTGCGCACATCACCTCAATGGAGGCGTTCTTTTTAAAAGCTCCCGTTGCAGATGAGGAATTAAAAAAATCTCTTGTTCAACAAATGATTTATTTTAACTCTGTAATCGGAATAGAATTTTTTATTGACGATAATGATGAAAGAACAGATTATTTAATTCTTTCTGTTTATATGCTGGCGGTAAAATTGGGCGGCTTTGTGCTTCATCCGGATATGCAGCTTTACTGCGCTGACAGAAAGCTGTTGATTTCCGCTGACGGTAAGACAGACTTTATCGAGTATACTCCAAAAGGCGAAAGCACATTTATGGATAAGGACATTCCCGAAGAACAGGGAGACATTAACCGCCGCCTTCGTTCCATAGAAAAGTGTAAAAGTATGGGGCTTAATGTTTTGGAAACATTAAAGGCTGCCGTTTACGAATCGGAATGTGTTATTCCTTCAAAAGAGGATATTGTTCACAGACTTGCATGTATATTTGCCGCCGCTGTATGCTCAGAAGCCTGCAATTACGAACCTGATAAGGCAAGGAAAATGACGGCGGGAATGCTAAAAGATTTAGACAAAAAATACACCACCTCACAATATTTTTCAAAAAAAGAAGAAGAGTATATTAAAAGTCCCTTTAAATATCCAAATATGCATCCTAAATTCGGTTGGCGGTATGAGTGCTGTGCGGTGCTTTTGTGGGCATTGGGCTTATGGGAATTGGGAGAGCCCGATAAAATATGCGATGCGGGAGAAATAGGCAAAATCCTTTGGAACAATAATTTCATAAGTTTGCTGGAAAAATCCGAGCTGAAAACAAAAGAAGAAATCCTCGATATGCAGGATCTGATTTTGCGCTACGATTGGGCTTGTGTTGACGCCCGAATTAACAGCCAAAAAATTACCGTTATTGACGGCGAGATAGTTTACGAGTGGCATTATGCTTTGAATTGGCTTACAAACGCCAACTACACAACTGATTGGGACAGTATTCGCACAGATACCTAAACGGCAATATCAGCTGTGAAATTTTTGAATAATATTGCGGAAATTGCATTATGTACAATATTTGTAAGAAAATATATGAGGAAGCTTAAGGCGGCGGCGCACAAATTCCGCCTATTTAGGGTTTGTAGGGCGTTGCCTCAAAACTGTTTTTCTTTTTCATTCCGATTTTTTATTTTCGGCTATTGTATTATCAAAAAAAATATGGTAAAATAATAAACTGATCACAAAAGCATGTATGCGGAAAGTAGGCAAGATTTGGGACTATTTTATAATTATAATGAATCAGGCAGAGGCATTGCTAAAAACGGACCGAAAAAGAAGCCGTTTTTTAAATTTTGGGAGCAGTTTGCAGGAAAATTCTGGAAACTGATTACCCTAAATTTCGTATATTTTGTTACAAGCGGTTTAGCCTTTATTGTTGCGGGATTTTTGGCTTCGGTGCAGACAGAAAATTTTAATTTTCTGTTAATTAGTTTTCCCGTTATCATATTGTTCGGTCCTGCCACTGCCGCTGCGTCTCAGGTTGTGAGAAAGTTTACCCTGGAAAAGCCCATATTTATGATGGACGAATATAAAACCGCTTTTAAGAAAAACTTTAAGCAAGCGCTTCCGGTAGGCATCTTTGACGTGTTTTTTATTTCTGCATTTTTGTATGGCATAATGTTTTATGGAGAGGCTCTTGACCGAGATCCTTCGATAAAAAACTATGTAATGATTATTATTTCCACTGCCATTGCGGCATATTTTTTAATGGCTCATTTTTATATATACCTTGAGATTGTCAGCCTTACGCTTCCTTTGGGAAAAATTATAAAAAATGCGTTATTGCTTACTGTAATGGGGATTAAAGTAAATATAATAAGCTTTGTGGTATGGGTAGCGCTTATTTTGTTAATAGTTTTTTTGCTGCCATATTCGATATTCGCTTTGCCCGTACTGCCTTTTGGCTGGCTGTTTTTCCTTTGTGCATTTAACAGTTATCCTGTAATTCAAAAATATATCATCAATCCTTTTTATGAAGCTCAAGGTCTAAAGAACCCCGAGCTTCCCGAAGAAGACGCCGCCGACGAAAAAATCTTTACGGACCGCGGCGGAACTGAAGAGGTAATAAAAAAGAAAACGAACATTAAGACGTCGGGAAAGGTGATAAAGTAATTCTTATTTACTGTAAAAAGAGAAGTGAGATAAATGGAAACAAAAAACAGAGTTGGTTTTTTAGACGAGCTTAGAGGCTTTGCGATTATTTGTATGGTTGTCTATCACTTAATGGTAGATCTAAAGTTTGTGTTTAATGTTGATGTGCCGATTTTTTTTGAAGGTTGGTTTGACATTATAAGAGATATTTTTGTGGGAATATTTATCTCTATTTCGGGAATAGTCTGCAATTATTCAAGAAACAATGTGAAAAGAGGAGTCGAGTGCTTTTTTATCGGTATGATAATGACATTTGTAACAACATTCGTCTCCCCAGGTTCTCCCGATTTATTCGGTATACTTCATTGTTTGGGAATTTGTATGATGCTTTACGGCTTGGGACAGCCTTTGTTTGAAAGAATACCTTCATTTATCGGAATAATAATAAGTATTATTTTGTTTATGTTTACCTTTAACTTTAAAACGGGGTATAGCGGGATACACGGACTGTTTAAGGCTGAAATGCCTGATATTCTGTATTCGACAAGCGTTTTGTTTCCTTTGGGTTTTCCGGGTAAAAATTTTGTTTCATTAGATTATTTTCCTCTGTTTCCTTGGCTGTTTGTATTTCTTGCAGGAGCGTTTTACGGAGTTTATGTCAAGGAAAGAAGAGCGCCTAAATTTTTTTACAAAACCCATATTCCTTTTTTCGCTGCCGCAGGGCGGTATTCAATTTGGATATATGTGCTTCACCAACCTGTAATATATCCGATTTTGTGCTTGATTTTCGGAAAAAGTATTTTTTAATACTAATTCTCGTCTAAAAATAGACAAAGATTTGCGAAAATCAGACCGCAAAGATTGTTTATTTTTAGTCGAGAATTAGTATAAGTCCCTGTATAAAAAAGAATAATGCATTTTTGCCAAAAATTTGAAAAAATTTTAAAAATATCTTGACAAGTTCCGATAAACTTGATATAATTTACAAGATTGAGCATACTCAATTTATCCTTGCTCACACATACAGTGCGGGTCACAAGTCTAAAAGGAGGTATATATTTATGGCAAAACTCGGCGAAAAGTACGAGGCGATGGTTGTTTTCTCTGTTAAAAACGGAGAGGAGCAGGTTCAAAACCTTGTTGCAAAGTTTACCGATCTTATTAAGGCAAACGGTGAGCTTATTAATGTTGATGAATGGGGAAAAAGAAAATTAGCGTACCCCATTAACTACGAGAGCGACGGCTACTATGTAGTTTATACTTTCACCGGCAAGACCGATTTCCCCGCAGAGTTTGAGCGTATTGTCAGCATTACTGACGGCGTGCTCCGCTCTATGGTTGTAATTGGAAAATAAGAAATCGGAGGCTTTCGAGATGTATAATAAGGCAGTTTTAATGGGTCGGATCTGTAACGACCTTGAGTTGAAAACAATTCAAAGCGGTGTTAGCGTATTATCATTCCGCCTTGCCGTAGACCGTGCGTATCAGGCAAAGGGGGAAGAAAGAAAAGCGGACTTTTTTAATATAGTCGCTTGGAGAAGCACCGCAGAATTTATTTCCAAATATTTTTCCAAGGGAAGAATGATTTTGGTAGAAGGCGAGCTTCAAACAAGACAGTATGTGGATAAAAACGGAAGCACTCAAAATATTGTAGAGCTTGTTGTTAATACCGCTCATTTTACGGGCGAGCCTAAGCCTTCCGGCTATGGCGGATACAACAATCCACCGCCGCCCCCTGTACCTTCTGCAATTTCGGAAAGCGATTCCCCTGCCGCTGTTTCATCGGGAAGCACAAGTGATTTTGTTGAAACAGGTTCTGACGATGATTATCCGTTCTGAGTTTAATGTATAAGGAGGAAACTACAATGGCTGAAAAGCATGATGTAAACAATGACAAAGTTGTGCGCCCCGTTAAGCGTGCAAGAAAAAAGGTTTGTCAATTCTGTGTAGACAGAGCTGAATTTATCGATTACAAGGATGTAGCTAAGCTTAAAAAGTATATGACTGAGCGTTCTAAAATTTTACCTCGCCGTGTTACGGGTTGCTGCGCTTATCATCAAAGAGAGCTTACCACTGCTATTAAAAGAGCAAGACAGGTTGCTTTGATTCCCTATGTAAGCGACTGATATCAAGTTAATAACAAAGCTGCTTCAAGATTAAATTTTGAAACAGCTTTTTATTTTTTAATTGAAAATAAATCGAACAGGATTGAATTATGAAAAAGCTTAGAGCGGAAGTTGCGGATGCTGATCAGCTGGAGCAAGCCCTGCGCTGCAACGCATTTGATTTTATCTATGCTCCCGAAAAACTGTTAAATAAAGATACATTGTTTAAAGAAAAAATAATAGCTGTTCCAAATGTATTTTTAGGCGATTGCGAGGATAAAACTCTTTCAAGGCTTACAGAGCTGGAGAAATGGGGCTTTCAAAAAGCTTTGGCTCATACCGTCGGACATATTCCTCTGATACAGAAAGCAAAAATGATGATTTACGGAGGAATGAGGTTAAATATTACGAACAGCTTATCGGCAGAATTTTTTGCAGAGCAGGATGTTAGGGATTTTATTGTTTCCTGCGAATTGACAACAGCAAAAATAAAAGCGTTAAAATGCGCTGTCCCATTCGGTGTTATAGGGTATGGCAGACTTCCTTTAATGGTCACAAGAAGATGCCCTATAAAAGACGGAAGACCTTGCGATAATGGTAAAAGCTGCGGAAAATACCTTGCCGACAGACAGGGAAAGCAGATTAAAACGCTGTGTTCAAATGCAGTTGAGCTGCTTAACCCTGATATACTTACAATATCGGATAAAACAGATGATTTTTCAACAGTTGATTTTTTTGTTTTAAGGTTTACGGATGAAAAAGATATAATTTCGGTTACAGATGAATTTATTAAAGGAAAAAAACCACAGAGCCGTTTTACAAGAGGCTTATATTACAGAGGTGTAGAATGAAAATCAAAACGAAAAAAATAAATATTAACGCAAAGCTTCCGTTTAAGGCAACAGAAGGAAGTGCGGGAGCTGATCTTTTTGCCTGCATAGAAAGTGAAATAATAATTAAGCCCGGAAAAACAAATATGATACCTGTCGGAATAGCCGTTGAAATTCCTGTGGGCTTCGGCGGTTTTATATTTCCTCGCAGTTCTTTAGGCTGTAAATACGGAATCACTCTTCCTAATTGCGTTGGAGTAATCGACAGCGACTACAGAGGCGAATTATGCGTGCCTTTAATTAACCTTGGGAGCGCCGATTTTGTAATTCAAAACGGCGATCGAATAGCACAGCTTGTTATTTTACCTGTGGAAAATGCAGAATACGAGGATGCAAGTGAGCTTTCGGATACTGTTAGAGGCAAAGGCGGATTTGGCTCCACCGGAAGATAATAACACTATACAAAAGAAAAGTTTCAGATTTGTATAGTATATATAAAACGTATTGGTAATTACTTCCAAAAAAAATCATAAAAATGACGAAATTTTTCTTAAATTATGGTTGTATACACAGCAAAATCGTGATATAATATCATTGTACTGTAATATAATGCCATTTATTATATCATCAAAATATAAAAATGCTTGAGGAATAAATTTATAAATCATCATAAGCTAATTCCTGAACATTGATATAGAAAATAATTACGCTAAAAACAGTAAAAATCAGGAGGAAAAATGTTTACAAAGGATATAGGAATTGACCTTGGAACCGCAAACACATTGGTATATATGAGAGGAAAGGGCATTATAATCCGAGAGCCGAGTGTGGTTGCGGTAGATGTTAAATATGACAGAGTGCGTTATGTGGGTCAGGAGGCGAAGGATGTAATCGGTCGTACACCCGGTTCGATAAAAGCGGTAAGACCCTTAAAAGACGGGGTTATCGCCGACTTTGACATTACCACAAGTATGCTTCAGGAATTTATCAAAAAAGCTCTTAAGGGCAGGGCGTTTACCAAGGCAAGGGTTATTATCTGTATTCCTTCAGGCGTAACTGCCGTTGAGCGCCGTGCTGTAAAGGAAGCAACTCAGAATGCAGGCGCAAAGAGAGTTTCAATTATAGAAGAACCTATGGCAGCCGCAATAGGCGCAGGGCTTCCCGTTGCAGAGCCTACAGGAAGTATGGTAGTTGATATCGGCGGCGGCACAAGCGAAGTTGCGGTTATTTCTCTTGGTGGCATAGTAACCTCACGCTCCGTAAGAGTTGCCGGAGATGAATTTGATTCCTCAATTATTAACTATATTAAGAAAAAATACAATCTGCTTATCGGTGAAAGAACCGCCGAAAATATAAAAATAGGCATAGGTTCTGCTTATCCCTATGCAGACAATGAGCCTGTTATGGATATTAAGGGAAGAAACCTTATGAACGGCTTGCCTGAAAACATTACGGTTACAAGCGAGGAAATTCGTTCGGCGCTTTCCGAGCCGTTAAGCAATGTTATTGAAGCGATAAAGATCACACTTGAAAAAACTCCTCCCGAGCTTGCAGCGGATATTATCGATCAGGGTATTATGCTGGCAGGCGGAGGTGCGCTTTTAAAGGGGCTTGACTTATTGATAAATCACGAAACCGGTATGCCTGTAAAAATTGCGGAGCGTCCTCTTGACTGTGTTGCCGACGGAACGGGAGCAGTACTTGAAAATATAGACAAGCTTATTGACGTTTTGGATGACGACGAAAAGTCCTATTATTGATTTTTTCATCTTAGGATAAGGGCGGTTATTTGTATACCGCCTTTTGACTTATGGGAGTATGTATGAAAGAGTTTTTTCACACATTAAAATTTAAAATTTTGGTTTGTATTTTTGCTCTTTTGCTGGGTTTTTTAATTTATGTAGCTATTTCCGCCGGAGCGTCCACATTGCCGAAAAAAATTCTTGAAACGGCTTCAACGCCTTTTGTGCATCTTTCAACTATTGTTTCCGATTGGATGAAGGACACCATAGACAAGTTCTCCAATGCAGACAAATATAAAAGAGAAAATGAAATTTTAAGGGAACAGTTGTCGGCAGTATACGGAGACGTTCTTGAAAAGGAAGCTCTTGAAAAAGAAAATGAACAGCTTAAAGAAATGCTGCAAATTTCCGAAAATCATAAGGATTTTAAATGGAGTCCTCCTTGCTCGGTCATTGCCAGAAATGCGTCGGATCTGACAGGCGGATTTACTGTAAACAGAGGTTCAAATGACGGCATTTCCCTGTATGATCCTGTTTTTACGAAGCTTGGATTGGTAGGTATCGTAGTGGAAATATCCGAAAACTACTCCATAGTTTCAACTGTTATTTCTCCTGATGTGAATATTGGAGTGCAGGGAAGTGAATCCTCTGCTTTGGGCGTAATTGAGAACGATCTTAAGCACTCGTCGGACGGTTTGTGTGTAATGAATTATGCGGGAAAGGACAGCGGGATAAAGGTTGAAGAGCTTATTGTTACTTCCGGAAGCTCTTTCTTCCCCAAAGGCTTGATTTTAGGAAAGGTAAAGGAAATCGTGAATGGCGACGACGGATTGTCTGTCAATATCTTAATCGAACCGGCAGTTGATGTTTATACCGTATCTGATGTTTTTATACTTACTGATTTTGACGGAAAAGGCGAATGATCAAAAGCAATATTTAATACTGATTTATATTGAAGTTTAGTATATGCAAATAATTACAAAAGGGATATTACAGATGCGTTATAAGATAAATTCAGCTGTGTCTTATACAAGAAAAATGAAGACCAAGGTTTTTTTCAGATGGTTTCTTTATTTTCTTGCTTTGTTTTTTCTTTATTCGTTAATGAGCAGCGGCATTTTCGGACTGTGGCAGCCTTACTTCATCATCTCTCTTGCCATCGCCGTATCAATGAGGGAACAGGAATTTGCTTCCTCGGTTTACGGTATATTATGCGGATTTATGCTTGATATTTCCGTGGGAACTTTATTCGGATTTTATGCAGTCTGGCTTATGCCCTGCTGCTTTTTAACAGCACTGTTTTCCAGAAATCTAATTAAAGTGAATTTTTTAAATCACATTGTTTTTACAGCAGTAACCACGTTGTTTTCCTTTTCAATGTACTTCCTTTTCAATTATGCAATATGGAGTACACCGGGAAGAGAAATAATTATTTCAAGAATTTTACTGCCGTCATTTATAGCTACCTTTGTTTCAGCGCCGCTTATTTATTTTTTTGTGAAATTTATTTCAAGAAAACTGGGTCTTGATGACAATATGGACTTAAACGAGGCTATGGAAGAAATCGTTGAAAAAGGGGAAGAACGGGAAAAAGATTAATAACCTGTATGAACTTTTAACGCTTTGTAAATTTAATGAAAGGATCTCAAATGAAAATCGGCTCTATTATAAGGAGTGTAATTTTAATAATAATCACATTTGTATTTGCATTTTTAGCTGCGGTTCAGCTTATGAAAATTCAAATTGTGGATGGTGAGCATTATAAATCTCAAACTGAAAAGTTTTTGGAGGGGAATCAGTCTATTGCCGCCGCAAGAGGACAAATCGCCGATTCACAGGGAAATGTCCTTGTTTCAAACAAAAGTGTTTACAAGCTTATAATTCAAAAAGCTTTTTTTCCATCGGGACAGGAAAACGAAATTATTGCGAAAACGATTTCCATACTTGAAAAAAATAACGAGGAATGGAATGACAGCGCACCTATTTCCAAAGAAGAGCCTTTTACTTTTTTAGATGTATCGGAAGACGAATTAGACAAATTTAAGCAGAATATAAAGCTCAATGTTGATGCTACCGAAGATAATTGCATAAAGGCAATGGCGGAGAGATATAAAATAGATACGGAAAAATATGATCGAAGAATGATAAGACTTATTGCGGGAGTGCGTTATGAAATGGTTCAGAAGGATTTTTCCGCTGACAACCGCTTTGTTTTTTCCGATGAAATATCAATCGATACGGTTTTGGATATTAAGGAAGTAGGCTTTATTTTACAAGGAGTTGAAATTTCACAAGAGCCTGTAAGAGTTTATATAAGAGGCGATTTAGCTCCTCATGTTTTGGGAACTATCGGAGCGATAAGCGAAGATGAATACCAAGCTACCTTAGACGCAAGCGGAAATACAAGATATACCCGAAGCGATGTTATTGGCAAAACGGGAATCGAATATGGATTGGAATCAACCCTTAAGGGAACCGAGGGAACAAGAACCATTATGCGAAGCACTAAGGGAGAGGTTGTTTCCGACACCATTACAGACCCTGTACAGCCGGGAAACAGCATAAAGCTCACTATCGATCCGAAGCTTCAGGAAGATTTGCAGGAAATGCTGATAAATCATATAAATTGGCTGCATTGGTATAATGACCCCACAAGGGGCAATGAGTGCGATTCGGGGGCAATAGTGGTTCTTAATGCCAAAACAGGTGCGGTTTTAGGTATGGCAAGCTATCCTACTTACGATCTGATTGAATATCAAAAAGATCCTTTGGGAGTAGCCAACGGAAAAGACGGAATGTCGATGTTTAATCTGGCTACAATGGGTTTATTCCGTCCGGGTTCTGCATTTAAATCGCTTAATGCTACAGCGGGGCTTTGCGAAGGACTCATTGACCGTAACACTCCCGGAACCTGCAACCATGTATATACCTACTATAGCGACTATCAGCCGAAGTGTTTGGGCTGGCACTACGGGTATGATGTAACCGAAGCTCTTCGTGTTTCCTGCAACATTTTTTTCTATGATCTGGCAAGAAGAATGGGCATAGATACCCTTGCTTCATATGCGGAAAAATTCGGTTACGGCACCGATTTGGGGCTTGAAATAGATTCGGCAAAGGGACAGATGACAACGCCCTTAAATTATGAAACCGCTACCGAACAGCCGTGGGACGTGGGTCAGGTGCTTCAGGCGGGAATCGGGCAGAGCGCCACTCAGGTAACTCCGTTAAATCTTGCCGTACAAGCCATTACCCTTGCAAATAACGGAAAACGATTAAAGCCCTTTCTTGTTGATTCGGTATGGAATTACGACTACACTGAAATGATATCCAAAACAGAACCTGCCGTTGTGGAGACAATAGACGATAAGGGGACAAATGCTTTTGAAATAGTCAGAGAGGGAATGATAAAGGTAGGCTCAACATGTACATGGCCCGTAGGCTATCTGTCAACACTTGATTATCTTCCCTATGACGTTGCACTGAAAACAGGTACGGCACAGGAGGACGGCATAGGAAAGAACTATTCTTCCACAGTTGTAGGCTACTATCCTGCTCATGATCCCCAAATTGCCTTTGGTATAATTTTGGGTAAAGGCGAATGGTCAAGATATTTAGTAAGAAATATCATAGATTCTTACTTTTACGATTGTTATGAACCGGATTTAGACGAAGAAGGAAATGTTGTTTCTCCATGGAAAAGGTGGACTGATACAAATAAAACCCCAATAAGATAGCATCGATATCAAAAAATGTATATTTAAATATATAAACTAACAATATTTTTGTGCAATTTATCCAAATTCTACCTGTTAAAGAAGATCAATATGCCAAAATTTAATATTGATACATTAAAACCCTTTTATTTTCTTTAAAAATGTGCTATAATTAGGAAAAGTGCTGAATTTAGGTTCTATAATACCTTTCTATTCGTCACACTAACAAAAATACTTTACATTTTAGAAAAATCTCTGAAAGGGAGGGCATAATATGAACATTGCTTTAATTGCGCACGATTCCAAAAAAGAACTTATGGTGCAGTTTTGCATTGCCTATTGCGGTATGCTTAGCCGTCACGATTTGTGTGCAACCGGAACTACCGGAAAACTTGTTGCTGAAGCAACAGGACTTCGTATCCAACGGTTTTTGAGCGGATCGCAGGGTGGAGATCAGCAAATATCGGCGCGTATTTCCTGCAATGAAATTGATATTCTGATATTTTTTAGAGATCCTATTAAAATCAATCACAATGAGCCTAATGAAGCCCATTTGTTAAGGCTTTGCGATGTTTACAATATCCCCGTGGCTACAAATATAGCTACTGCGGAAGCTCTTATTCACGCTCTCGAAAGAGGAGATCTTGATTGGCGTGAAATAGTTAAGGACTGATTAGGCTTTATTAAGTATTATATTAAAGGGAATACCGCCCCGTTGCCACAAGGCTGCGGGGTATATTATTGGATAGCAGTCTATTATGAACTTTAAACAGATAAAAAAACAATATAACAAACATTTATAAATTAGTTGAAATTATAAAAGGAAGGAATACCAATTATGGACATTATCACAAAAGCACCAAGAGGAACATTGGATAAATTGCCCTCGGATATATATAAATGGCACACCGTGGAGAAAATAGCTGCGCAAATCGCAGAAGCTTACGGCTGCAAGGAAATAAGAACACCCACCTTTGAGCATACCGAGCTTTTTCAGCGAGGTGTGGGAGGTACTACCGATGTTGTACAAAAGGAAATGTATACCTTTAATGATAAAAAGGGAAGGAGCATTACGTTAAAGCCCGAGGGAACGGCAGGCGCTGTGAGAGCCGCTCTCGAAAACGGTCTTTTAAATAACGC
>CANEHP010000041.1 GCA_947427325.1 uncultured Clostridia bacterium
ATACCTTTAAAAAGATAAAATGTTCTCAGACATTTAAGGCAGCACCGCACAATGACCGCCTAACGACTTTGCGTGCGACTTGCTTGCATATTTTCCGTCATCTTGCACAAATTCTCCTTGAAATACGTCGGTATTCCATCGTCGAATTTATGCAAGCTGACAAAAAATCTGACTGCGCAATTCACGCGCAATCATTGTGCGGTGTTGCCTTAAATAAATTTTTCCTCTTTACGTAGTCTGAGGTTATTATATCATAAGAAGAAAATTTTGCAATGCAAAAAACGATAAAATGTTCTCAGACATTAAAATGATTTTGCCAATAATACTTGACACATTTTCTTCGCATATTTCTGTTGTGAGACTTAATATGAGAACTTACAGCAACAAATCTTACCATAAAAAATCATAAGCTATTGAAAAATAATAAAATATATGATAAAATATAATGTATGAATGTGTCCAATCCAATCACATCTAAAAATTGAGGAATACTATATGAAAATTCTTAAGAAAAAAATACTTGTATCTTTTGTTTTGACCGGAATTATGCTCAGTATTTCGGGCTGTTACTTTTTTCCAAGCGAAGAGCCTGTTCTTGAGCCTCCCACGCTTGATGTGGAGAAGGTGGTGTACTCTACATATACTGTCAGAAAAAAGGATATTGAAAGCTCTGTGATAAAAAGCGGCTACGTTATTTCCGCAAGCGAAACCGACTGCTATTTTAATAAATATTCGGGACAGCTTAAAAACATTTACGTAAATCCCGGAGATTTTGTTGAGGAAGGTCAGCTTATTGCCGAAATGAACAACGGCACTATCGAGCACCAGCTTAAAATACAGCAGAAAAAGGTGGAATTGGCGCAGCTTAAATATAATAATTCACATTCTGCCGAAGATAAGCTTCAGCTTGAAATTGAGCAGAATATGCTGGATTCCTATCAGGATCAATTTGACGGGGGAAGAATTTACGCTCCCGTATCGGGACAGGTTTCCTTTGTTAAAACCTTGAATCCCGGAAATACGGTAGATCCTTACGATGTTCTTGTAAAGATAATAGATCCCGATATGCTTTGTGTAAGAGCAGAAATTGAGGGCAACAGCGAATTTGCCGTAGATGACTCTGTTACGGTTGAGGTAAACGGAGATATGTATGAGGGTGTGATAGTACGCACTCCGAAGGAAGAGCTTGAAGAGGGAGACAGCTACAGTGATACGGTTTTTGTTGAATTTACAAAGGAAAGCCCCGGATTTGGATGCTTAGGCTCTATCGCAAATATCAAGAAGATAAAAGCAATCTCTCTCAATGCTTTGGTAGTACCAAAATATGTAATAAAAGACGATGGCGACAGGCAGTATGTTCATGTATTAAGGAATGACGAAAAGACCGAAGTTGATATTACCACGGGAGTCAGCAATGCGGTGGAAATCGAAGTGCTTTCCGGTCTTGCCGAAGGCGATAAGGTGATATCGAGATAAGAGCAAAATATTCGGCAGAGAATATAACTGCCGACCGAAATCCTCAGTAGGCTGAGCAGCAGGGTCTTTTATAAATCCGGGGCGTCGCCCCTAATTGAAAAAAATTATAACATGGAAAGGGCAAGCCGTTGTTTACTGTACTTTTAAGAAAAATGCGCAATACCAAGTGGATGGTATTATGTTTGATTTTGGGATTTTTAATGGCTGCGGGTATGATGAGCACCGTGCCTATATATATGGACGCTTCTCTTCAGCGTGTACTTATCAAGGAAATGGAGCAGTATCAGATTCAAAGCGGCTCATATCCCGGGAAATATATTGTTTCCGCCGATGTGCCTTTAGGGGTAACGGCGGAGAATCAGCTTGCTGTTTTGGATAAGACTTCGAAAATGGTTAAGAACCGTATAGACAGAATCGGAATACCCGTGGAGAACAGCAAAGTTGTAGTTTCGGACAATCTTCTTTTTTTGGTACATGGCACAAATGCGTCCAATGCAAGCTCTACCCATGTACGAATTACCGCTATGAGCGGAATAGAGGATCATATTGATGTTTTTCAGGGAGAACTGTATAATGAAAGCGGCATAGCGGAGGACGGAAGCTATCAGGTAATTGTAACCGAGGAAGCGGCAAAAGCTTTAGGAATAGTCTGCGGCAGCAAATACCTTATAAATCCGGTCGACACAAGTCGGGAAAGCTTTTATATAACCGTTGCGGGCTTCTTTACTCAATCCGCTGCCGGCGACAGCTATTGGTCGGAGGATCTGATTGACTATGCAGGCAGCGTTTTTATCCCCTTTTCCCTTTCAGAAAAGCTGATAGGCAGCGGACTTATCAATATTGTTTCTCTGAGCGTAAACTATAACCTTAACTATCATTCGGTAAATATGAATGATATAAGCAATATTTCCGAAAATTTGCAAAGCGACTTTGCCTTTTATTCGGAAAAAGCCTGTAAATTTGAAATGGGTTCGGCAGATATTATAAGCAGCTACGTAAAAAAGGCGTCGTCTTTAACGGCTATATTATGGGCAATTCAAATTCCTACAATGATAATGCTTGCCTTTTATTTGTTTATGGTATCGCAGCTGAATATCGAGAGAGAAAGAAACGAGATTGCGGTGTTAAAATCCCGGGGAGCAAAACCCCTTCAGATTTTCTCCATATATTCCATGGAAATGGCTTTTTTGGGACTGGTGACCTTATTAACAGCCCCCTTTATCGGATTGCTGCTTTGCAAGTTTTTAGGTGTCAGCAACGGTTTTATGGAGTTTGTAAACCGTTCGGGCATAGCTGCAAAGCTCTCCGTTACGGCATTTATCTATGCGCTGGCTGCTGTGCTTGTATTCTTTATCACCACAATGATTCCAATTATACCTGCGTCAAAGCTGACTATCGTTGAATACAAACAGAGCAAAACCAAAATCAGAAAAACCGCTCTTTGGGAGATTTGCGGTATTGATATAATACTTATCGGATTATCCGTTACCTTTTACTTTTTATACACTCACTTTACAAACGAAGCTATAAGTAAAGGAACATTTGAGGCTACAGGGCAGATCGATCCCCTGATTTTCGTTTTTTCCTCCTGTTTGATTTTGGGATTGGGTTTGTTTTTCGTCCGAATTTATCCTTATATTCTGAAGCTTATTTATATTGCGGGAAAGCTTTTATGGACTCCTGCACAATATATGGCGCTAACTTCTGTTTCTTGTGCGGGCGGCAGCAAGGAAAGGTTTTTAATGCTGTTTCTTATATTGACCTTTTCCTACGGCATATTTTCTGCAAATACTGCCAGGGCAATTAACAACAACAAAAGCGATATGATATTTTATCAAAACGGAGCGGATATAGTTATTACCGAATACTGGCCTCAAACCGAATATTATGTGGGAGATGTCAAAGCGACTGTTTACCAAGAGCCGGATTTTTCAAAGTATCAAGCTCTTACAGGCGTTGAGTCGGCGGCAAAGGTACTCTATGAAGATAACGCAAAGCTGTATACAAGCGGCAGCTCTGCCAATACCCGCCCGGACGGCGGCAATGAGGAAGCCGACGATAGGGACAAAGCAGCCGATCGGAATGATAATGCCCCTTCTAAGCAGGGAAACAAAAAAGGCGCCGCCACAGTTAAAGCAATGGCGATAGATCCTATTCGGTTTGCAAAAACCGCTTGGTTCCGTGACGATCTTCTGCCTATTCAGTGGCAGAACTATTGCAACGCACTTAACCGTTATTCCGAGGGAGTTATAATATCGTCGTCCCTGGCAAATGACTATAATCTTAAAATGGGCGACGAGGTAAATGTTTCCATGAACGCTCAAGACAGACTGCCTGTAACTGTGGTGGCGGTAGTGGACTATTGGCCGGGTATTAACCCTAACAGTGACCCTAAGTATTTTTGCATAGTAAATTACAGCTACATTGCCGCAAATTGCGACCTTAAACCCTACAGCGTTTGGGTTAAGCTGGCGGATGACGCTAAATCCGAAACACTGTATGCAGAGATAAAGGAACAGCACATTCCCATAGAAACCTTTAAAGACAGTACACAAATGCTGATCGCCGAAAAGAACAATCCCTCGCTGCAAGGCTTAAACGGCGGGCTTACATTGGGCTTTATTATAACTATGATAATGTCTGTTATCGGATTTTTAATTTACTGGATTTTGTCTATAAAAGGCCGCACCCTTCAGTTTGGTATATTAAGGGCAATGGGTATGTCGCTAAAGGAAATTATTGCGATGTTGGGCTATGAACAGATTTTAGTTTCACTTAGCTCTATAGTAATGGCATTTGTGATAGGCGGCATAACCGGCGATATATATGTTCCTTTTTTCCAAAATATGTACCGGGTGGATCAGCAGATACCGCCGTTTATAGTATCCGCCTCCGCAGGAGATTATATAAAGATTTATATTTTAATTGCGGTTATGCTGATAGGCGGATTTTTGGTTTTGGGCAATATTATAAAGAAAATAAATATCAATAAAGCACTTAAATTGGGGGAAGATTAATGACGGTCCGAAAAGTCATAATATACATAATTTCCGCAAATCTCGGACGCTTTTGCGATATCTGAAAAGAAGGAAATACAACTATGCAAAAAATATTGGGCTGTATAAGAAAAGCAGTGCAGCTCTACAATTTAATTGAGGACGGCGACAAAATAGCCGTGGCAGTTTCGGGAGGGAAGGACAGCCTTGTAATGCTTCAGGGCTTAGCGGAGTTTAAGCGCTTTGCCGGAATAGATTACAGCTTAACGGCAATTACAATAGATCCCTGCTTTGACGGAATTGCAGGGGATTACTCTGCCGTTCAAGGATTATGCGACAAGCTGGGAATACCTTATGTGACGGAAAAAACCGATATTGCCAAAATAGTCTTTGATATAAGAAAAGAGAAAAATCCTTGCTCTCTTTGTGCAAAAATGCGCAGAGGCGCACTTCATGAGCTGTCAAAATCTTTAAACTGCAACAAGCTTGCTTTAGGTCACAATAACGATGACGTGGTGGAAACATTTATTATGAATCTTTTCGGAGAAGGGAGAATTGCATGTTTTGCGCCAAAAAGCTATTTGACAAGAAGGGATTTAACGGTTATACGCCCCCTATGTCTTGCTTCCGAGGCGCAGGTGAGAGCCGCCGCAAAACATGAAGGCTTGGAAATTGTGAAGTCCAAATGTCCGGCAGACAAGCATACAAAGCGGCAGGAGACAAAGGATTGGCTCTATTCAAGGGAAAGGGAAGACAAAGGATTTATTATAAGGCTCTTTGGAGCAATGCACCGAGCTGATGTAAACGGCTGGGGCTTTCCCGAAGATAAAAAGAAATAAACGGTTTTTTAATAATAGCTAAAATTATCGGAGGAATCAGCTTTGGCAGATACTGTAAATATTCCCGATACAATAAATATTCCCCATCAGGTTTCGTCTATGATGTATTATATAAGTGAGCGTGAATATCAGTGCTACATTGTAGGGGAATGTGTTAAAAATATGCTTTTGGGTCAGCCCATGGGCGATGTGGATATAGTAGTTAATGCGCCCTTGGACAGATTAGAGATTATTTTGGAGGAATACAGGATCATTGATAAAGATATCCAAAGGAACACCATGACGGTTATGGCAGGAGGCATTCCTGTTATGATAAGCAGTTATTATTGTGAAAATCCCGATATTCCCATACCTTACCGCACTTTAAAGGATGAACTGAACAACAGAGATTTTACTGTAAATACAATTTGCGCCGATCGTTTCGGCAATATAAGGGACATTTTTAACGGCGTATCCTGCCTTTCTCAAAAGCCGATCATACTAAAGGCGATAGGGGAGGATGAGCCTCCCTATACTAATGAAGACGGAGAAACAGTCGCCCTCCCTCTTTCGGTAGAAAAAAATCCCCAATATATATTAAAAGCATTAGCCCTTATGGGTTCGGGGGAATATTCAATTTCCAATAACACCGCCAATGCAATAAAGCTTAATGCGGATTCGGTAACAGGCTTGCCTGCCGCCGTTTTGCGCAGGGGCTTTGAAGATATACTGATGTCAAAAAGGGTTTGCGACGTCCTTATGGAATATTTTAAGGTTCTCACCGCTATTTTTCCCGAATTTAACAATACTTTGGATTTTGAGCAAAAGAGCATTTTTCAAAGCCACACATTATATGAGCATTTATGTAAAAGCGTAGGGTATTCCACGCCGGATTTAGCGCTGAGGTATGCTCTTTTGTTCCATGGTGTGGGAAAGCCTGACTGTATGGCGGAAAATGAAGACGGCTATGCTACTTATTTCGGTCATTCGGAGCGTTCTATGCTGATAGCGGTTAATGCTTTGAAAAGGTTAGAGGCTGACAGAGATTTAATTGACGAAGTTGCTTTTTTAATAACTCATCATGATATGGGAGAGATATTGGAAGAACAGGACGCCTTAGAGCTTACCGAAAAGTATTCAAAGCAGGATGTGAGAAAAATTATTTTGCTGTCCGCCGCAAATCTAAGGGCAAAATCTCCCAATAATGAGCAAAAGGCTAATATGCTGAAAAAATTGGCCGATGGTGTAATCAGATAAAAACATATTGAAAAACTTTCGGTTTTATGTTAAAATATACTTAAGGCAAACGCAGCCGACAGCCTTGAAAAACATTAAAAATGGCAAAAAAGTTCTTAGCGCAGACAAATCTGTAAATATGTTTTCAAGATAAGAAAAGAAAGAAGGTGATTTCTGGTGTTTAGTCTTTTATTGACCAAAGGGAAAATCAATTCTTTTGAACAACTGAAGGATAATTTTGATCTTGAAGCGGTAAGGCTTTACTATTTAGGCGGGTCATTGATCAAATGGCTTGAAATGTGCGGAAAATCGGAAATTGCCGAAAGGGTTAGAAATATAGCTCCCAACAAGGATATAGATATTCAGCTTGCAGAGATTTTTGAGCAGCCTATACCGTTAAAAGCTGACATTAAAAAGGCGCAGAAATTTGCTGACGCAAAAAAATCCATTTTCTCCTTTATCTTGAGGGATAATCCGCTTAAATATGCCGTTTCCGCTAATAGCTGTTCCTTTTTTTTACAGAGGGCCTTATCAGGCGAAACAATAACGGATTCACATTCATTGGATAACAATATGAATGAGAACTCGTTTTATGATGTTAACGGTTCCTTTGAGAATAAAACAGGCTCTTTTAAATATGGCATAGGCTCCTTTAGAAACGGGAGCGAATACGAAAGCGAATATGAAAGAGAAAGTGAAGCAGGCTCATTTGGTTATAAAGCTGCTTCGTTTACATTTGAACAACGTTCATTCTCTGCTTCGGTAAGCTCCTACCTTTCTTCAAATACATCGTTTTTCTTGAAAACAAATTCGTTTAATTATAAGGAAACATCATTTTTCTTAAACAAAGGTTCTTTTGAAACAGGCTCATTCTTAAGTAAAAATATTTTGTCGTCATTCTCCTTGTCCTCTTTTATATCATCCTTTTCACCAAGCTCCTTTACATCCTGCTGCGATAATATGTTAAAGGATTACAGCGAAAATAATTCAGAAGAAATAAGCAAATCTCCCGAGGAAAAAATTTACGAAAACTTATCTTATTGTCCTTTAAATCAATTTGGCTACGGTATTCATCTTATTTGATACGGAAAGGGGCTTATTATGCAAGCAATTCATATTATTTCAACAGCCCCTTATTTTGCAAAGAAAGGGAATAAGGATTTTTCCTTAGATAAGTTTGAATTGTACTCTGCGGCTTTATCCGCTTTAAGCTGGAGAAGCTTCGGCGATAAAATTGATCTGATTACCGACGGTAAGGGAAAAAGCTATATAGAAAAAATAGGCTTATCAAAGCTTTGGAATAACGTAAGCACACTTATTCCCGATGATTTGGAGGAAATTAATCCCAAAATGTTTTGGGCGGCGGGAAAAATACTTGCGTTAAGAGAAGTTTCCGCTCCTGTGGTGATGATTGACACGGATTTTATAGTCTGGAAAAGGCCCGATTTACCTCAAAACCGCATCACTGCCGTTCACAGAGAGAATATAACGCCTTCTGTTTACCCAAGCTTTGATTACTTCCGATTTAAAATGCCCTTTAATATGAAAGGTATGAACAGCTCGGTATTGCCTATGAACACTGCCTTTTTATATCTTCCCGAAGAGGATTTCAAGCAGTATTACGTCAATCGCTCTATAGCCTTTATGAAGTCCGCCGCCGACTGCGATGATTTTTTATGCTATATGGTATTTGCAGAGCAGCGTTTGTTATCCGTTTGTGCCGAGGAAAAAAAGGTAGGCTCGCAGGTGCTGATGGATAAAGAGGAGCTGTTTTTTCCCCAATCCGATTATTCTCACCTTTGGGGTGCAAAGCAGGTTATGCGTGATAATCCCGAGGCAATGCACGATTTTTGCAAAAGGGCAAGGGACAGAATCCGAAAGGATTTCAAATATCATGAAGATATTATAGGACTTATTGAAGCCAGCTTTATAGAATAAAAGGGAGAAAAAAATGAAGGTATTGCCAACAAAGGATAGATTTCTGTACACAGGCAGGATAGACCTTACTGATGAGAATGAACCTCTTTTTATTTACGCAGGCAGTATGGCCGAAACAATATTTACGGGAAAAAAGATTTCTCTGTATCTCAAAAATGAAGGAATGGGCGCATATTATTCTGTGGGAGTGATTTTGGACGGCGTTCAATATAAGTATGATCTTCCCCGGGACAATAAGGAAATATGTATTGAAGTAAGCGACTGCTTAGATGAGACGGAACATACCCTTATTGTGTTTAAAAGACAGGGGGCAGCACATTATTTTCGTTTCTGCGGCATAGAAACCGACGAGGAAAGCAGAATAACTTTACCTAAAAGGGAATATGCTCTTAATATAGAGGTATACGGCGACAGCGTTTCGGCGGGAGAGGTCTGCGAATCGGTTTATTATGAGAGCTGCATTGATCCGGAAAATCATAATGGGGTATATGATAACAGCTGGTTCAGTTATCCTATGATCTTGGGAAGAATGTTAAACGCAAGAGTTTATAATAATTCACAAGGCGGAATAGCCCTTATGGACAAAACAGGTTTTTTTAACGGTCCAAACCCCGAAAAGCTAATAGGCGTGGAAACCACCTATAACAAGCTAAGCTATGTCGGTTATTCACATAAAGGCTTTACTGATTGGGATTTTTCAAGATTTACCCCGGATATTGTCATAATGGCAGTCGGACAAAACGACCTTTATCCTTTTTTTGAAAAAAGCGAGAACAAGGATTTTATAAGGAAATGGAAGGATACTTATAAATCTATTCTTTATGACTTGAGGGAGAAATACGGCAAAAATGTAAAGGTTTTAATGATTTTAACCTTGCTTATGCATGATTCCCGCTGGGATACATACTTAGACGAAATTCAGGCCGAGATTGAGCGGGAAACAGGCGGAAAATGGGCAAAGCATTTCACATTTTCCCGCTGCGGAAAGGCTACTCCGGGACACCCGCGAATTACCGAGCAGTATGAGATGGCTTATGAGCTGTCAAAGGAAATTAAGTCTTGGAGCGATTAAATAAGTATAATACTAATCCCTTTTAAAACTCTTGGATTAGTGTTTTGAGTGCAATCCCTTTTTAAACTGTGGGTATTACGTCAGTTTAAAAAGGGATTGTTATAATCAATGATAAAAGGGGCTGTAAACTCTTAAATTTTTACAGTCCCTTTTTATTTTAACAGTATATCGCCTTGCGGGGTTATTCTCGCAAGGCAGTTTTTTTACAGCGCCCTTTTACAGCATCCTTTGTTTTTCAACAAGGTAATATTTAAATTCGTATCAGCATATATTTTATAAAAAGGACAAGGCTGGTGTGATATGCTGAATATATTAAAAAAGAGTAAAAACAAGGAAGATAAGGAGAGAGAGGAAATTATTTCGGAGCTGGAAAAGCTGTCGGAGCTGATAAAGGAGAACGAAATTTTATTTAACCTTTCCGAGGATAACAATATGCTGGAGGCAATGATATATGAGCAAAAATCCTTACAGGCACGATACATATATTTGCTTGAAACGGCAAGAAAAAAAGGAGTTAAAATCGAGTATATTGAAAGAATAAAATAGAAAAATGAACAATGTTCAAAATAAAGGAGCTATATACAAATGAACCTGTTAATGATTATTTTAACAATCTTACTCTATTTAAAGTATTTTCAAATTTGTGTTAATCAAAGAAAACCCGTAAGGACAATGGTCATAAATTCTCTGTTAGGTGTTGTCCTGCTGACGGCCTTATCCTTTGCAACAAGCTTCAGCGGGGAGGGGATAGCTGTGAATTACGCAACTGTGGCGATTTCCTCCGTTTTAGGCTTGCCGGGCGTCGTTATGCTGTATTTGATATGCTTTTGGATATAATACAATACTATTTCCGAAGGGCTGTAAAAAAGCTGACAGTTGACAGTGAATGCTTTCCATGCTGAAACGAGATGCGGTTATGTTAATTTTGTACATTTTTCAGCCTGTTTTTTTGCGGAAAATCAGTTTTATTTCAGTTGAAATTTAAAAGACTATATGATAGAATAATAATTGAATTTAGGGTTTTGCTCACAAAAATCAAAAACGGTAAACCTGAAACAAATTTACCCTAAACTTCGGATTGGAGTTATTATGACTATCAATAATGTTAAGGAATTATTAAGCGCTAAGGTATGCGCAGGACAGACGCTGTTATCTCAGAAGGTAGAAACCGCTTGTGGGTCTGATGATATGGGCGATGTTATGGCTTATGTCAAAAAAAGAGCCGTGCTTTTGACGGGAGTTTTAGATCCACAGGTTATTCGCACTGCAAAGATGATGGATGTAATATGTATTGTTTTTGTAAGAGGAAAAACGCCTAATGAAGAAATTTTAAAGGTGGCAGAGGAAATGAAAATCGTCGTTCTTTCTACCAATCTTAAGATGTTTCAATCCTGCGGTATTCTTTATTCCGCCGGTTTGTGCAATGACGATGCGGGTGAAAACAAAAAGGATGATGAATAAGAGAACCGATACATAATTCATATAAAAGTCCCGGACTTTCTGTATAGACAGCCCGGGACTTTTATTGAAGCTTTAGCGCCAAAACCGCCTTTACCTAACCGTCAGCAAAAGCCCGCTTCCGCCGCCGTCAATAACAACGGTATCTCCCTCCTTAAGCTTATCCCCTATAACAGCCCTTGCAATCAAGGTTTCCACCTTACTTTGAATAAATCTTTTCAAGGGTCTTGCGCCGTAAACAGGGTCGTAGCCGCTGTCGATTATATATGCTTTTGCGGCGTCGGTAATATCTACTTTAATTTGCTTATCCTCCAGCCTTCTTGCCAGATCCTTTATCATCAAATCCACAATGCTGCCGATTTCGGACTTGGCAAGGGGCTTATAGAATACTATTTCGTCAAGGCGGTTGAGAAATTCGGGGCGGAACTGGGTTTTAAGCAGACCCTCCACCTGCTCCTTTGCCTCGGGGGAAATTTCGTTGTTCTCGGTTATTCCCTCCAAAATATAATTTGAACCTAAGTTGCTTGTAAGGATAATTATGGTGTTTTTAAAGTCCACCGTCCTGCCTTGGCTGTCGGTTATTCTGCCGTCGTCAAGAACTTGCAGCAGAATATTGAATACGTCGGGGTGGGCTTTTTCTATCTCGTCAAAAAGCACGACGGAGTAGGGCTTGCGGCGAACCGCTTCGGTAAGCTGACCGCCCTCTTCGTATCCCACATATCCGGGAGGTGCGCCGATAAGGCGGCTTACGCTGTATTTCTCCATATATTCGGTCATATCTATGCGGACTATATTGTGTTCGTCGTCAAAGAGCGCCTGCGCCAGGGCTTTTGCAAGCTCGGTTTTTCCAACGCCCGTGGGGCCCAGGAAAAGGAACGAGCCTATGGGACGGTTGGGATCCTGTATTCCCGCTCTGGAACGTAGAATGGCTTCGCTCACCTTTTCCACCGCTTCATTTTGTCCGATAACCCTTTGATGTAAAATATCCTCCATGCCCAGCAGCTTTGAACGCTCGCCCTCCATAAGCTTTGCTACGGGGATTCCCGTCCAGCGTGCCACTATCCTTGCGATCTCCTCCTCGGTTACCTTGTCACGGAGGAGATTTTCACTGCTGCTTTTTTGTTCTTCGGCTAATTTTTCCTCTTCTTCCAGCTCCGCCTGCAATTTCGGCAGTCTGCCGTATTGCAGCTCTGCGGCTTTGTTCAGGTTATATTCACGCTTTGCCTTTTCTATTTCTCCGCCTAACCGCTCAATTTCCTTGCGCAGGGACTGAACCTTGTTAATGCCTGTTTTCTCGTTTTCCCATTTCGCCTTCATGGAATTGAACTGCTCGCGCATTTGAGCCAGCTCCTTTTGGATTTCCGCCAAATGCTCATGTGAAAGCTTGTCGGTTTCCTTTTTCAGTGCAGCTTCCTCTATTTCGTGCTGCATAATTTTTCTTTGCAGCTCGTCCATTTCCGAGGGCATTGACTCCATTTCGGTTTTAATAAGTGCGCAGGCCTCGTCTACCAGGTCTATGGCTTTATCGGGCAGAAATCTGTCGCTTATATATCTGTTTGACAATACCGCCGCCCCTATAAGTGCCTGATCCTGAATTTTTACGCCGTGAAAGACCTCGTACCGCTCCTTTAGCCCTCTTAAAATGGAAATCGTGTCCTCCACCGTAGGCTCGTCAACCTGAACGGGCTGAAATCTTCTTTCAAGAGCAGGGTCTTTTTCTATATACTTTCTGTATTCGTCAAGGGTGGTTGCTCCTATACAGTGCAGCTCGCCTCTTGCAAGCATGGGCTTTAAAATATTGCCTGCGTCCATTGCGCCGTCGGTTTTTCCCGCACCCACAATAAGGTGCAGCTCGTCTATAAAGAGAATGATTTTTCCCTCGCTTTTTTTGATTTCCTGCAAAACCGCCTTTAAACGCTCTTCAAACTCGCCCCTGTACTTTGCCCCCGCTACAAGCGCGCCCATATCAAGGCTGAACAGCTGTCTGTCCTTTAAGCTGCCCGGAACGTCTCCTCTTACTATACGCAGAGCCAAGCCCTCTGCAATGGCGGTTTTTCCCACTCCGGGCTCGCCTATAAGGCAGGGGTTGTTTTTTGTTTTGCGGCTTAATATTCTTATAACGTTTCGGATTTCGCTGTCTCTGCCTATTACAGGGTCAAGCTTGTTTTGTCTTGCCAGCTCCACCAAATCCTGACCGTATTTTTTCAGCACGTCGTAGGTGTCCTCGGGACTGTCGGAGGTGACTCTTGTATTCCCCCTTACCTTTTGCAGCGCCGCCAAAAAGTCGTTTTTGGTGATTTTGTACTGCTTGAAAAGCTCGCCTACTTTTCCCGCCGCCTTGTCAAGAAGTCCCATAAACAAATGTTCAACGCTTACATACTCATCGTTCATTCTGTCGGCTTCGCCCTCTGCGGCAGTTAAGGCTCTGTCTGCGTCTTGGGTGATGTAAATGCTGTTCATATCCCTTGCGCCGCTGCCCGTTACCTTGGGAATACCGTCTACGATTTTTTCGGCTTGATCTGTCAGCAGCTTGACGTCCAAATTCATAGACTGCAAAAGCTGGGGGATAAGTCCTTCCTCCTGCCGTAATAAGGCGAGAAGAATGTGGCACTGGTCAATTTGCTGATTGTTGTTTTGTACGGCAGTTGTTTGTGCCGACTGCAATATTTCCATGGATTTTTTTGTTAATTTCTGTGTGTTCATAGTCTGTATCCTTTCTTTCCGTTTATAAAGTCTAGAGCGTGTTCACATAAAATCAGTATGCAGATTTTCGTGCATAATTTTGTTGCC
>CANEHP010000042.1 GCA_947427325.1 uncultured Clostridia bacterium
CTGGACGGAAACTTTATTAAACTCATTTTTTAACAGGTAGTTTTTTTACAGCCCCTTTTTTCATACCCGTATTTAGCTATCCCGTCCGATTCTCGTTGTCGGTGACTTGGGGCTTTGGCACAGCCGCCGTATGGGTTACAAAGAAATTGAAAGCGGGAATATCAGCGACTGCCTTTATACGGAACGGGACATTGACAACGCCACTTGGTTCATTCTAAATTTTATCAAAATAAATGCGCTTTAACATTCATATAAATCCACACCAACCAAGCTGTTAAATATATCATAAATCTTCTTATCAGCATTTTTAATTCTTATAGGTCTAAAATTATTGTCAACAAAAAAATGGCTGCTCTCTGCAATAACACGCAAATCTCCCGTTTCCTTATCAGTAATACGGTAGGATATCCTAAATTTAAGCCCTGTAAAATCTTCCATTTTAGACTTAACACATACGGTTTCATTAAACCTGACCGCATATTTATACTGACAGGAAACTGACAAAACGGGAATCATTATCCCATTTTTTTCCATTTCGTCATAAGGCAGCCCCACCTGATTTAAAAAGTCTATACGAGCCTCTTCGAGCCACCTTACATAATTTGAATGATGCACTACTGCCATTTTGTCCGTTTCATAATACAGTGCTGTTCTGTAAAAAGGTTCTATTTTCATAACACACACCCCGTAAAACTCGTTATGTTTTTATTATTTTACCATATTATCAGAATTTTTGCAACAACAATTGTAAGAAACTTCAAAAATAAAAAATAATCCCGAATTTCTTGCTTTTATATTTGAAAAATTCTTAAATGTATGATATACTAAATAGCGGAAAATGCAATTTTATTTTTCTATTTATTCATATTAAGGAGAGAATACGGATTAAACTTCGTATCATTAGCTAAAATGAAAGAATCAGAGACAAACAGAATTCCGATATACAGCAATTTGTGCAAACAAAACTGTCAAATCGATTCGGAGCTTTACGAAAAGTACGATGTTAAAAGAGGACTTCGTGAAAAAAGCGGTAAGGGCGTTCTTGTCGGACTTACAAAAATTGCGGAGGTCAAGTCCTATACCATTGACGATGGAGATATGATTCCATGCGAAGGAAAGCTGTATTACAGAGGAATAGATATAGAGCAGCTTGTAGACGGTTTTATAAAGGATAACCGTTTTGGTTTTGAAGAAACTGCCTATTTGCTTATGTTTGGGAATCTTCCGAATAAAGAGGAGCTTAAGGCGTTTCAGGAAGACTTGGTTTTCTACCGTGACCTGCCCACCAGCTTTACACGTGATTTTATATTGAAAGCGCCCAGCAGAAATATTATGAATTCTCTTGCAAGAAGCGTTCTTACTCTTTATACCTATGATGAAAATGCAGACTCCGTAGATATTGAAACCGTTACCCGACAGTCTCTGCAAATGATAGCCCGCTTTCCTCGCCTTGCAGTTTACAGTTATCAGGCGCTTGCTCATTATTATCAGGAAAACAGCTTGTTTATTCACGCTCCCTCTCCCGACCTTGGCACTGCGGAAAATATTCTTTATATGCTTAGAGCCGATAATTCTTTTTCCGAGCTTGAAGCAAGGGTTTTAGATTTGGCTCTTGTTCTTCATGCAGATCATGGCGGCGGAAACAATTCCAGCTTTACCACAAGAGTCGTTACTTCCTCCGGAACAGATACATATTCCACTATAGCGTCAGCACTGGGTTCATTAAAGGGACCTCGGCACGGCGGCGCAAATATAAAGGTGGCGGATATGTTCGATGATATGATGGAGAAGGTTACAAATTGGGAAAGTGATGAGCAGATCGCACAATATTTAAACGATATATTAGATAAAAAAGCGTTTGATAATGCAGGTCTTATATATGGTATGGGGCATGCGGTTTATTCTATTTCCGACCCTCGTGCAAAGATTTTTAAGCACTATGTTGAAAAACTTTCCCACGAAAAGGGAACTGAAAGAGAATTTGAATTTTACAACCGTGTCGAAAGACTTGCTCCGGAAATAATAAATGCTAAAAGACATACTTACAAGGCTATAAGCGCAAATATTGATTTTTACAGCGGATTTGTTTATAAAATGCTTGGAATCCCGAAGGAGCTGTATACGCCTTTATTTGCTATAGCAAGAACTGCGGGTTGGTGCGCTCATAGAATTGAGGAATTGGTAAGTAACGGAAAAATTATACGCCCTGCTTATAAAAATGTGATTAAGCATAATTCTTATATTGATATGAATAATAGGAAATAAGGAAACATCACTTCGGATAAAAGATTGAGGCAGCTACCTGAATTTACAAAATAATTTAGGAAGCCGCCTCTCATTGAATTATTTAGCAGTAAGCATTATGGAGGATTTGTTTTATTGAATATTTTCCCTTATTCTATGGACAACAAGCGCTATCACACGCTCCACTACTATAATATGCAAAAATTCGGAGAGCGTGTATATAAGGCGCCGATAAATGCAGGCTTTACCTGTCCGAACATTGATGGTACAAAGGGTGTGGGCGGATGCGTCTACTGTGACGGAGGAAGCGGGTATTTTACCGACAGCGGCATTGTGCCCGTTAATGAACAGCTTAAACACCAAATCGCTTTAATACATCTAAAGCATCCTAAGGCAAAAATAAACGCTTATTTTCAGTCCTATTCCAACACCTATGCCGATTCTGATATTTTAAGAAGTAAAATAGAGCCTGTTTTGGATTTTCCCGATGTAGTTGCCGTTTCGGCTGCTACCCGTGCAGATTGTTTAAAGGACGATGTTTTAAATTACCTTAAGGAGCTTTCCGAAAAGATAAGTCTTACAGTTGAGCTGGGCCTTCAAACTACAAATGACAATACTGCCGAAATAATCAACAGGGGGCATACATTTTCTGAATTTCAAAACGGCTATGACAGATTAAAAAGTATTGGAATCAGAACAGTGGTGCATATAATAAACGGACTTCCGAAAGAAGACGAAGATATAATGCTTCAAACCGCAAAAACCTTAGGGAAAATGAAGCCTGACGGAGTGAAAATTCATCTTTTGCATATTATAAGAGGAACAAAGCTTGAGCAAATGTACCTTAATGGGCTATACCGGCCTTTGGAAAAAGAAAAGTATGTAAGTATTGTTGTAAAACAGCTTGAATATTTACCGCCGGAAACAGTGATTGAAAGGCTTACGGGGGACGGCGACAAAAATAAACTAATAGCTCCCGCATGGAGTAAGAATAAAATTTCGGTTTTAGGTGCAATAGATAAGCTGCAAGCAAATTGCGACAGCTATCAGGGAAAATTTTTCAATGACAAAAACGTATAGAATATGCCTGATTTTAGGATAATTACAAGGCTATTAGGATGTTTTAAAGCAAACACCGCACAAAGACATAAATCTGTCTTTGTGCGGTGTTTACATTATGATGCACCGGTTACGGCTGTTTCGCTTTCTGAAATTGCAGTTGCATCAGGCGCAGTCTGCGCAGGAGCGGTAACTTCATCGGTAGTTTGCGTTGTGGCTTCTGTAGCTATAATATTGCCTGCCGTGGTTTCAGGCGCTGTTGTTTCTTCCATTGAGGCAGAAGAAGCTTCTGTAACATCAGCAGTAGTTATTTCGTTTGTTTGTTCCGAGCTGCCTTCACCCGACTCATCGTTTAAAACAGTAACAGCAAAAGCGTAAATCTTCTTTTCCGTTTTATCGGATTCATTGTAAGTTACGGTTACGTATTGATCCAATTCGATTTTTCCGCCGTAAACATTTGTTGTTGAATCAATGTAAAATTTTTGTTCCTGTTCCTCAAGCTTAATTGTAAAGCTATCCTTTGAAGAGGAAATAATTTTTCCTATGACAGATATGTAAGATATGTTATCTTCCTTTTGCGAAGGGGAATTGCTGTCAAAAGGATCGCCTTGTACGGAGGGCAGTTTATTGATTAAATCCTCAAGCTCTTGATCTTTTTCCTGCCCGCAGGCGGTAATAAGCAAAGAAATAAATACTGATAACAAAGTATATAGAATGATTTTTTTCTTCATATAGTTTCCTCAAAGCCTAATTTTTTTCACGCTATCATCGGCAGGGAATTGCTTTTTATCAAAAAGCAAAAGTATGCACATATATTAAGGAAGCTTGACGAAGCACAGAAACGCTTTTCTGTAAAAGCAATTCTCAAAAGCTTCAGCTTTGCCGAATGGCCGCCGAAGGCGGCGTGGAATGTACATTGGGTACTATTTCTCAACGGAACAGCGCCCCGTCGGTTTAGCTTTCAGCGGAACGCTTAAAAACGTCCAAGGAACATTTTTAAATTAGAAATAGCATTATATTGATTATAGCACTTTGCGTAAAAAAAATCAACCTTTTACAAAAGAAAAGGGAAGCTAAATCAGCTTCCCTTTTCAATTATTAAATTATCACTTTAAAGTTGCATTTATTTGGCTAATTGTATTATCAAGCAACGGAGCCATTGAAGATCTGATTGCAGTCCAACTTTGAGTGTCCTCGTTATCGATAAAAGGAACATCCTCTAATATAGGCGAAACAATATCATTAATGGCATTATCACCCATATGACGGGCAAGGTCATATATAAGCTGATCACTTTCAAAGTTAGAAGGCTGCTGGTAGAAATACCAGAATTCATATTGTTCTTCTGTAAAGCAATCGCCTTCTTTTTTCATTTTATCGTTCTTATCAAGCTGCTTAAACCTTTCATCAAGCTTACAGAGTCTTACACAGTTAATGTAAGCAGTGGCAACATCGACGTTGGGAGCACCTGCAGGAACGAGATAGCCAAAACTTTCAAGCTTATGATAATATTTGTCAGCGTTTGGATCTCTTGGATACGGAACGAAGAAAAAGTCCAGTGTGTCGTCCTTATCCATCTTTTTGCTGTAAGCTCCAAATTTCCAATCTCCCATAGTCTGGAAAGCAGCATGACCGTCAACAACAGCACTTTCGGAAATATGATCACCGTTGCCATCGTCATAATATTTATAAGACAAACCCTTCTTTTTAAGATCTTCAAGGAATCTTTGCGCACGGTCAACATTTGGATCGTTAAGATTGCTGACTAATTGACCGTCTTTATAATCAACCAAGGCAACGCCGGTAGAGTTGATGAATCCTGTGTTCATATAACCGTAAAGACCAAGAGCATAAGGATCCTCTCCCTTAACGGAATTTACGAAGTCGGTCATACATTTAGCAAAAGTGTCCCAAGTCCAGTTATTCTTATCATAAAGCTCCTTAGGATCGTCTATTCCTAATTCCTTAAATTTTCCTCTGTTATACATAAGGATATTGGGAGAAACGTAAAAAGCCCAAGGGTAGTAATAGTGTTTACCCTTAACTGCAAAGCTTTCAATATAAGACTTAACATCCTTCCATTGAGGTGCGCTCAAATCAATATAATCATCAAGCGCCGTATAGGAGTTTTGTCCGATATAATACGGGAAAGAACTGTCATTTTGGTCAACAAGGTCAGGAGACTCGCCACTGTTGATCATAGTTGACATCTTTTCCATCAGATTGCCGGAATATTTATTAATTTCGACATCTGCACCATAGGTTTCTTTGAAAAATTGATAGATAGGATTATCACCTTCGTCGGTAATATCATAACCGCCGAGATATACAAGTTTTTTACCCTTGATATTAATGTCCGGAGCAGCAGTAATTGCAACTCCGCTAAAATCCTTAGTTACAATTTCCCTGGTAGTGGTGTTGGGATCACCGCCTTCGGAACATCCCGTGATTCCTAAAATCATTGCCGCGCAAAGAAAACAAGATAAAACTTTTTTCATTTTTTACCCCTTTCAAATTATAACCATAATATATTAGGTTTGTTAAAAGTATACAATAAAATAATGATTTAGTCAATTCACATTTTACACAAATAACAACAAAGCCCCTTGTTAATGTATACAAACATTTTAATTTATTTTATTTTTTAAGTTGATTTTTCCTATATTCTAAATTAAAAAAGCCTTGGCTGTCAAATATGGCTTTTTTTATGTTTTTTTACAAAAGAAAAAGGAAGCTAAATCAGCTTCCTTCGGAGTGTCGAAAAAGTCATAGCTTTTCTTTTTCGGAATGAAAGGGGGGTTCGGGGAAAAACCATCGGGTTTTTCCCCAAGTTGAGATAACAGCCTTAAAATCGAGGCTTTAGCCCTATTTTTGATTTTCGACAAGCTGAAGGGAAGCTAAATCGGCTTCTCTTTTTAATTATCAAATTATCCCTTTAAAGTTGCGTTTATTTCGCTAAGCGACCTATCAAGCAGCGGTCCCATTGAAGATCTCATTACAGTCCAGCTTTCGGTATCCTCGTTATCGTTAAAAGGAACACTTTCAGTTAATTTTGTAATAACATTATCGAAGGTATCCTTATCCAAGTTGCGTGCAAAGTCGGATATAAGCTGATCGGAATTAAAGTTACCTGAATTCTGGAAGTAAACCCATAATTCATATTGTTCTTCTGTATACTTTTTTTCGTTCATAATACTTTTCCTGGTGGTTTCCATTAACTTTTCATCAAGCTTACTAAGCCTTACACAGTTAATGAAAACGCAGGAAGCTTCAACGTTGGGAGCGCCTGCGGGAACAAAGTAGCCAAATGTATCAAGCTTATGATAATATTTGTCGGCGTTTGGATCTCTGGGATATGGAACAAAGAAAATATCCAACGTGTCATCTTTTACCATCTCTTTGCTATAATCGGTAATCTTCCAATCGCCTACAGCCTCAAAAGCAGCATGACCCTCAATAACAACATTCACAGAGGCGTCGCCGTTATAATTGTAAGACATCAGCCCCTGCTTTTTAAGATTTTCAAGGAAGCTCTGCGCACGATCAACGTTGGGATCGTTTAAATTGCTGACTAATTGGCCATCCTTAAAATCTACCAAAGCAACGCCGGTAGAATTGATGAACCCTGTGTTCATAAAACTAAAAAGACCGAGAGCGAGGGGATCATCTGCCTTAACGCCGTCAACGAAATCCTTCATACATTTAGCCATAGCGTCCCAAGTCCATTCATTCTTATCATAAAGCTCCTTGGGATCGTCTATTGCCAATTCCTTAAATTTTCCTCTGTTATATATGAGGAAATTAGGAGAAACAAAATAAGCCCAAGGATAATAATAGTGTTTACCGTCAACAGCACATTTGTCAATAAAGCCCGAAACATCTTTCCATTGAGGAGCACTTAAATCCATATAATCATCAAGGGCAGTATAGGTGTTTTTTCCTATATAATATGGGAACGAATTCGATTGCTGATCCATTAGATCGGGGGATTCCCCACCTTGCATCATAGTTGACAGCTTTTCCATTAAATCGCCGGAGTGGATCAAAACCTCGATATCAGCCCCATAGGTTTCTTTGAAATAAACATAAGCAGGCTTAACATCTCCGGCTTCTATAACATTATAACCGCCGAGATATTTGACTACTTTACCCTTGATATCAATATCTTTAGGTATTTCAGTAAGGTCAATATCGCTAACATCTACGGGATTTGGGTCCGGCGTGGTGACAGCGGGGCCTCCTGACTCGGAACACCCTGTGACCCCCAAAATCATTGCCGCACAAAGAAAACAAGATAGAATTTTTTTCATTTTTTCCTCCTTTTTAATCTGTAATCGTTTACATTAGACCCTTTTCATTAAGTCCTTTAAAAGTATACAATAAAACAATGATTCAGTCAATTTACATTTTACACAAATAAAAATAAAGCTGCTTGTAAATGTATACAAATATTTTAATTTATGTTATATTATTTTAATCTATATTTTTATCATCGATTTTCCCTAAATAAAAAAATAAAAAGACGTACATTATTCACAAGACCTTGATCGTCAGACTTTGATTATAATTTAACATTTGACTTCTTTTATACTTTTAAATAGTTTCATTATGTTTATAGCCATTTTTACAAAAGAAAAAGGAAGCTGATTCAGCCTCCTTTTAATTATTAAATTATCCCTTTAAGGTTGCATTTATTTCGCTAAGCGACCTATCAAGCAGCGGTTCCATTGAAGATCTCATTACAGTCCAGCTTTCGGTATCCTCGTTATCGTTAAAGGGAACACTCTCACATAATTTTGTAATAACATTATCAAAGGTATCCTTATCCAAGTTGCGGGCAAAGTCGGATATAAGCTGATCGGGATTGAAGTTACTTGAATTCTGGTAGTAATCCCAAAATTCATATTCTTCTTCCGTATATTTTTTAGCGTTCATAATACTTTTCTTAGTGGTTTCCTTTAACTTTTCATCGAGCTTACTGAGCCTTACGCAATTAATGAAAACACAGGAAGCTTCAACGTTGGGAGCGCCTGCGGGAACAAAGTAGCCAAATGTATCAAGCTTATGATAATATTTGTCGGCGTTTGGATCTCTGGGATATGGAACAAAGAAAATATCCAACGTGTCATCTTTTACCATCTCTTTGCTATAATCGGTAATCTTCCAATCGCCTACAGCCTCAAAAGCAGCATGACCCTCAATAACAACATTCACAGAGGCGTCGCCGTTATAATTGTAAGACATCAGCCCCTGCTTTTTAAGATTTTCAAGGAAGCTCTGCGCACGATCAACGTTGGGATCGTTTAAATTGCTGACTAATTGGCCATCCTTAAAATCTACCAAAGCAACGCCGGTAGAATTGATGAACCCTGTGTTCATAAAACTAAAAAGACCGAGAGCGAGGGGATCATCTGCCTTAACGCCGTCAACGAAATCCTTCATACATTTAGCCATAGCGTCCCAAGTCCATTCATTCTTATCATAAAGCTCCTTGGGATCGTCTATTGCCAATTCCTTAAATTTTCCTCTGTTATATATGAGGAAATTAGGAGAAACAAAATAAGCCCAAGGATAATAATAGTGTTTACCGTCAACAGCACATTTGTCAATAAAGCCCGAAACATCTTTCCATTGAGGAGCACTTAAATCCATATAATCATCAAGGGCAGTATAGGTGTTTTTTCCTATATAATATGGGAACGAATTTGATTGCTGATCCATTAGATCGGGGGATTCCCCACTTTGCATCATAGTTGACAGCTTTTCCATTAAATCGCCGGAATGTTTCAGAACCTCGATATCAGCACCATAGGTTTCTTTGAAATAAACATAAGCAGGCTTAATATCTCCGGCTTCGGTAACATCATAACCGCCAAGATATTTGACTACTTTACCTTTAATGTCAATTTCTTTGGGTATTTCGTCAAGGTCGATATCGCTAACATCTACGGGATTTGGGTCCGGCGTGGTGACAGCAGGACCTCCAGTTTCGGAACATCCCGTGATTCCTAAAATCATTGCCGCACAAAGAAAATAAGATAGAAATTTTTTCATTTTTTCACTCCTTTTTGTTTTGTAACCGTTTAACAATAGGTTTGTTAAAAGTATACAATAAAACAACGCTCGTGTCAATTCATATTTTACACAAATAACAATAAAGCTGCTTGTAAATGTATACAAATACTTTAACTTACATTTTATCGTCTGTTTACGTTAAATACGAAATGCAAAAGACCACGGGTGTACAATTTGATTTCTTATAAAACAAAAAGGAAGCAAGACCCGCTTCCTTTTTATTATTAAATTATCCCTTTAGAGTTGCGTTTATTTCGCTAAGCGACTTATCAAGCAGCGGTCCCATTGAAGATCTCATTACAGTCCAGCTTTCGGTATCCTCGCCATCAACAAAGGGAACATTCTCAGTTACCTTTGAGATAACGTTATTTGAAGTATCTTGATCCAGATTATGAGCAAAGTCGGTTATAAGCTGTTCAGTATTGAAGTTGCTTATTTTTTGGAAGTAATCCCAAAACTCGTATTGTTCATCTGTATATTTTTTTTCATTTATGGTACTTGTCTTAGTAGCTTCCATTAACTTTTCGTCAAGCATACTGAGCCTTGTACAGTTTATGAATATACAGGAGGCTTCGGCGTTGGGAGCGGCAGCGGGAACAAAGTAGCCGAAAGGAGCAAGGCTGTGATAATATTTGTCAGCGTTTGGATCTTTTGGGTATGGAACGAAGAAAATATCCAGTTGATTATCTTCTGTTACCTTTTTGCAATAATCTGTAATCTTCCAGCCTCCCATAGCCTGAAAAGCGGCATGACCGTCAATAACAGTATTCTCGGTCATATGATTATTTTCGCCATTGTCATAATATCTATATGACAACCCCTGTTTTTTAAGATCTTCAAGGAATCTTTGCGCACGGTCAACATTTGGATCGTTAAGATTGCTGACTAATTGACCGTCCTTAAAATCTACCAAAGCAACACCGGTAGAATTGATAAACTGTGTGTTCATATAACCGTAAATACCAAGAGCATCGGGATCTTCTCCCTTAACGCCATTAACGAAATCTGTCATGCATTTATACATAGTGTCCCAAGTCCAGTTATTATTATCATAAAGTTCTTTAGGATCGTCTATTGATAATTCCTTAAATTTTCCTCTGTTATAGATGAGAAAATTAGAAGCGATTTCATATTTCCAAGGATAGTAATAATGTTTACCGTTAATAGCAAATTTATCAATGTAGGATGCAACATCCTTCCATTGAGGTGCGTTCAAATCCATATATTCATCAAGCGCCATATAGGCGTTTTTTCCGATATAATACGGGAACGAATTGCCTTGTTGGTCAACAAGGTCAGGAGATTCGCCTGTGTTGATCATAGATGTCAGCTTTTCCATCAGATTGCCGCCATGGATCAAAACCTCTATATCTGCACCGTAGGTTTCTTTAAAATAAACATAGGCGGGCTTGATATCTCCGGCTTTGGTAAGATCATAACCACCAAGATACTTGACTACTTTACCTTTGATATCAACATCCTTAGGTATATCAACAAGGTCAACGTCGCTAATATCTACAGGATTTTGATCTTCTGTGGTGACTGCGGGATCTTTGCTTGATTCTGAACAGGCTGTAATTCCCAAAATCATTGCCGCACAAAGAAAACAGGATAAAAACTTTTTCATTTTAGCCTCCTTTTAAATTGTAACCGCTTGCATTAGATTTGTTAAAAGTATACAATAAAATAATGACTTAGTCAATTAACATTTTACACAAATAACAATAACCCCCATTGTTGATGTATACGAATGTTTTAATTTATATCATTCCTGAATGAAAATAGGCAAATTGCAAAATAAAAAGGAAGCTAAGCAAGCTTCCCTTTATTATGAAATTATCCCTTTAAAGTTGCGTTTATTTCACTAAGCGACTTATCAAGCAGCGGTCCCATTGAAGATCTCATTACAGTCCAGCTTTCGGTATCCTCGTTATCGTTAAAAGGAACACTTTCAGTTAATTTTGTAATAACATTATCGAAGGTATCCTTATCCAAGTTGCGTGCAAAGTCGGATATAAGCTGATCGGAATTAAAGTTACCTGAATTCTGGAAGTAAACCCATAATTCATATTGTTCTTCTGTATACTTTTTTTCGTTCATAATACTTTTCCTGGTGGTTTCCATTAACTTTTCATCAAGCTTACTAAGCCTTACACAGTTAATGAAAACGCAGGAAGCTTCAACGTTGGGAGCGCCTGCGGGAACAAAGTAGCCAAATGTATCAAGCTTATGATAATATTTGTCGGCGTTTGGATCTCTGGGATATGGAACAAAGAAAATATCCAACGTGTCATCTTTTACCATCTCTTTGCTATAATCGGTAATCTTCCAATCGCCTACAGCCTCAAAAGCAGCATGACCCTCAATAACAACATTCACAGAGGCGTCGCCGTTATAATTGTAAGACATCAGCCCCTGCTTTTTAAGATTTTCAAGGAAGCTCTGCGCACGATCAACGTTGGGATCGTTTAAATTGCTGACTAATTGGCCATCCTTAAAATCTACCAAAGCAACGCCGGTAGAATTGATGAACCCTGTGTTCATAAAACTAAAAAGACCGAGAGCGAGGGGATCATCTGCCTTAACGCCGTCAACGAAATCCTTCATACATTTAGCCATAGCGTCCCAAGTCCATTCATTCTTATCATAAAGCTCCTTGGGATCGTCTATTGCCAATTCCTTAAATTTTCCTCTGTTATATATGAGGAAATTAGGAGAAACAAAATAAGCCCAAGGATAATAATAGTGTTTACCGTCAACAGCACATTTGTCAATAAAGCCCGAAACATCTTTCCATTGAGGAGCACTTAAATCCATATAATCATCAAGGGCAGTATAGGTGTTTTTTCCTATATAATATGGGAACGAATTTGATTGCTGATCCATTAGATCGGGGGATTCCCCACTTTGCATCATAGTTGACAGCTTTTCCATTAAATCGCCGGAATGTTTCAAAATCTCGATATCAGCACCATAGGTTTCTTTGAAATACACATATGCAGGCTTAACATCTCCGGCTTCTGTAATATCATAACCGCCGAGATATTTGACTACTTTACCCTTGATGTCAATATCTTTGGATATTTCCTCAAGGTCAATACCGCTAACATCTACGGGGTTTGGGTCCGGCGTAGTGACAGCAGGACCTCCTGACTGGGAACACCCTGTAACCCCAAAAATCATTGCCGCACAAAGAAAACAAGATAAAATTTTTTTCTCCTTCTGCATTGTAACCGTTTACATTGGGTTTGTTCAAAGTGTACAATAAAATAACGATTTTGTCAATTAACATTTTACACAAATTAAAAAAAGTTCCTCTTGTTAATGTGCACAAATATTTTGATTAATATTATAATTTTTTGACAATTATTAGTATCCCCGGCGGATTTATTTGGATAATCTTAAATTTGCCGCTTCCTTTAAAAGAATGTAAGTCATAATTATAAGGCAAGCTGTACTGATAGAGTCCACAGTTGACAATCCGGGAGTTAAAGCAATATTTGACGAAGTTTCAATAGTGATGGGAACAACTAAGGCAATAAGATACATATACAGCCCGCTTAAAATTGAAGCAGGCAGTCGGGTAAGCATAAAACCTTTTAATGAAATCTGCCCTTTTGACAGTGCGGCGGTTTGCGCTATGATACAAAATCCCCCAAAGGAGGTTACTGCGGCGAAAAAGGGAAGTAATGTGTAATTGTTTCCTTTAAAAACCGATAAATTAGATATTTCTGTTATGGCTAAAAACGCCTTGTCGGTATTAAACGACTCTAAAAACTTAATAACTCCGCAAAAGCGAAGCAGCTCTATTCCGATATTAAAAGCCAGTATTGTGCCGCAAATTATTCCCAATGCCTTAACTGTATCGGCAATACTGTCCGTAAAATCGTTTATGCTGATTTTTGTTTTCATTATGCCGCTTTTTTCTTTTGGCGGCTTTGGACGTCTGATATTTATAATAACAGCCATAGTAAAACAGGCGGCAACATTTGATAAATATACCAGCAATCCTGCTTTAGCGTTTCCTAAAACGGATAAGCCCACTATTTGTATTATAAAGGAAGGGCTTCCGCAGTAACAATAGCAAAGCATTTTTTCCGTTATTGCGGTATAACTTTTATTATACGCAATATAATCCTTTAAAAGCTTTATTCCAACAGGATATCCTCCGAAAAGGCTGATTATAAATATTGAAAATTCCCGTCTGCTGCCTTTAAACCAAAAGAAATTAAGCTTGTAT
>CANEHP010000043.1 GCA_947427325.1 uncultured Clostridia bacterium
GCGGAGCAAGGCGGAGTGGATTTTTATTTTGCGAATTTTGAAATTCTTTTAAAATGGAGTGGATTTTTATTTTGCGAATTTTGAAATTCTTTTTAAAAAGGAGTTAAAATGAGTAAAAGCCACAACAACCGACCGAAAAATCAGTCTCGTCAAAAGCAAATCAAAGAGAACGAATACACGGGCGATTTTGAACAAAGGGAATATATACACAAGAGCAAAAACAGAAATATTCAAAACGAACGTAAGGCAAAGCTGCCTGCCACCGTAGCGGAACAGATTTCAAAGCTGAAGGAAAGAGGCTGTATTGTGGAGGACGAGGAGTTTGCCGCCGAAACTCTCACCAATATAAACTATTTCCGCCTGGCTCATTACTTTTCACTGTATTTGCAGGAGGACGGCAAGTATAAGGAGGGTACGAAATTTAAGGAGGTTCTGCGGGTTTACGATTTCGACCGCAAGCTTCGTTCTCTTTTGATGGGCGCCTTGGAGGAAATAGAAATTGCCCTTCGTGCTCACTGCTCCAACTATCACGCAATAAAATACGGAGCAACGGGCTATCTCAGTGCGGAATGCTACAGCCATGTACACAATCACAAGGCGTTTTTGTCAAGGATAAAAAGGCTCATTGAAAGCAACGAGGACAGCGAAATGGTGCAGCACTATTTAAAAAAGCACGGGGGACTGTTTCCTTTATGGGTAATAACGGAGCTGTTCAGCTTTGGCGGTCTTAATATGTTCTATGCGGATTTAAAGCCAAGCGACAAAATGGATATTTCAAAAAAATACTACAACACCTCGTCGGGTGATTTGGAGATGAAGCTCCGTAAGATGTCCGATCTGCGCAACCACTGCGCCCACTACCACAGGCTTTACGATTGGGAAATGGGAGATCTTCATTCAAGCGAAGGCACGGTCTTTGAGTACATACTGGTTATGAAAGAGCTTTACAGGCAGGCTTTTAAGTGGCGTGAGGGCTTTTTAAAGCAGTTCAGGCGGCTTTATTATGATTATAAGGATATTGTGGAGCTGTCTATGCTGGGTTTTCCCGAGAATTGGCTTGAAATACTGTCAGAGGACAAAGCCGAAATTACGCCTGTGGGCTTGTGAATACTTTTTATATAAAATTCGCACAAAACTCCTTGCCCCCAAAGGCACTTGACACTTCAACTCTATTGTGTTAAAATAATGTGGTTAAACGGGACAAAACAATTAAGACGGCGCATAAAAAATACGTCCTGCGCCGCCGGCTAAAAGGAAGATGGAATGGATAAAGGTAAAAAGCCCCCGAGAACGCTTTTGGCGCAGATTTTTATAATCCCTGCGGCAGCGGGCTTTCTGGCGCTTTTCGGTATAAATTTTGCCTTGGCGGTTTTGGCGCTGATTATGCTTTCGGTGGGAATTTTATGCCTGCCCTTGGGGCTGCTTTGTTTACTCGGCAGCGTAAAGCCGCTTAATGTGGTTTCCGATCTTTCTCCCGGGTCTTTGGCGGCGGCAGGAGCATTTATGCTGTGTATGGGAGTATTTCTGTGCTTTTCCCTTTGCCTGTTTGCGCCTTTTTCTGCAAGGCTCTTATATCGGTATTCCGCAGCGGTAAGAAATAAAAGGTGGCGGAGAATTTATTCCAACTTCAGCTTTTCCGGATACTTTAAAATCAGTCTTGCCTTTTCTATTGCCGCCTTGGCGGTATTTGCAGGTCTTAGGTATATGGATATAAAGCAGGGGTACGAAAGTACGGTGGTTAAAGAAAGTCTGACCTTTCCAAACGCCAACTATATTTATATCAGCACCTCGGGGCTTGACTTTGAGGTAAAACGCTATGACGGGGATAATATCACTCTGGAATACACCAACGATATGCCCGTTATTGTAGAGGAAAGCAGCGAGGATTATTTAAGGCTTACTCAGGACGATTCCTTTACAATTTCGGTTTTCGCCCGAGATCAGTTCAGCTATAAAATGACCCTGTGGCTGCCCGTCAGAGATTACCGGGAGTTTTATTTTAACAGCGGCAGCGGAAATATTACGGTGGAGGAAACCCTGTCCCGATACTGCAAGCTCCGCACAAGAAGCGGCAATATTTACATTTACGGCGCAGATAAGGAGATAGACGCAGCCGCCGTAGAGGGGAATATTCACTGCTCCTACAGCGCCTTTGCAAGCACGGGAAGCTTTGAGAGCAGGAAGGGAAAAATAACCGTGCTTGTACCCGATTTTTCGGAAGTGAATTTACAGTACCGAACCGAAAGCGGCTGGCTTGACAGCGGCTTTATGGGACTTGATGAAAGATTTTACGGAAGTATAGATCTGCAAAAGCCTTCTGCCACGTCAAAATGCCTATACGTGACCACAGGCAGCGGAGGACTTACTCTTGAGGCTTCATACTGATTCTTGATCATCTTACGGACAACCTTGCAAAAGCCTGCGTTTATCGCTTCGTCGGTCTGCCTTGCACCGAACGCAGTTTTTCGCAAATTTGTCTGCAATCTGTTAAGAAACAGTATCAAACAAGTGAGGAGAATAAAAAAATCATGATGTCAATAATAATTCCCGCTTATAACGAGGAGGAAAATATCGAAAATACCGCCGAGGTGATAGGCGGCATTATGAAAGAGAACAATATAGACTGCGAAATCCTTTTTGTGGACGACGGCTCGAGGGACGGAACATGGGAGCTTATCGAAAGCATCGCAAGGAAAAATAAATCGGTAAGAGGATTAAAGTTTTCCCGCAACTTCGGCAAGGAGGGCGCAATTTTTGCCGGCTTAAAGCACTGCAAGGGGGACTGCGCCGCTGTTATCGACTGCGATTTGCAGCATCCGCCGAAGCTTATGGTTGAGATGTATAATATGTGGAAGCAGGGCTATCAGGTGGTGGAGGCGGTTAAGGCTTCAAGGGGAAAGGAAAACCCCATATACGGCTTTTTTGCAAGGAGCTTTTACGGAATGATGAAAAGCTCTTCAAATATAGATATGAACGGCGCCAGCGACTATAAGCTTATGGACAGGCAGGTCATAGACGCTCTTAACGAGCTTCCCGAAAGAATAACCTTTTACAGAGCCTTGTCCTCATGGGTGGGCTTTAAAACCGCAAAGCTGGAGTTTAATGTTGCGCCGAGAAACGCAGGGGCAAGCAAATGGAATTTTAAAAAGCTTTTTAAATTCGCAATGGCAAACCTCACCAGCTTTACCAACGCCCCCCTGCATCTTGTGACGGTTTTCGGCTTTATATTTTTGCTTGCGTCAATCGTTTTGGGGATCGTTTCTTTGGTAAGGCTCTGCTGCGGCCAATACCAAAACGGCATAATTCCCCTTATTTTGTTCTCCACCTCGCTTATAATGCTTGCCTTGGGAGTTATCGGATATTATTTGAGCAAAATTTACGAGGAAATAAAGGGAAGACCGAGGTATATTGTTTCTCTTGATACCGACGAATTAAACAAAAATTTTTAGAAGCTGTTCTCAACGCTGTGAGAATTAAAGTAAAAAACCGTTAAATAAAACAGTAAAAAACAAAACGGTAAAAAACGGGAAATATGCCTGTGATTGCCAAAAATAAAAGCTTAAAGGAACAAGCTCCCGAAAAGCTCCCGTGTATTGCTCCTCCATTGCTCAAATATTGCTCCAAAGCAGTTTGAAACCGATTCTCTTTAAAAAGGAACCGGCTTAAGGGTAAAAAACGGGATATAGGGAAAAGCATTGTTCTGTTTAAATGAAAAGACAACAGCCTTTTCGGAAAGGAATTTAAAAAATGACCGCAACAGCTACGGCAAAAAAAGGCTTCGGCGATGTAGTCAGGGAGTATTTGGGCTATACAAAAAACGGTATAGAGCATTTTTTCAAAAAGGAAAACCAAATGTGGCTGTCCTTTTTGCTGCCCGCCCTTATACTTTTGATAAGCTACTTCTGCTTCGGAGTGTACCCCATTGACAAACAAAGCGTATTGTCCCTTGACCTTAACGGACAGTATGTTTACTACTACGACCATATGTACGATGTTTTGTACGGTGATGAAAGTCTGTTTTATTCATGGAGCAGAAACCTTTCGGGAGAATGGATGGGCATTATCGGCTACTATCTTGCCAGCCCCTTTAACTTTATCGTATGGCTTTTCCCGAGAGCGCATATACTTGACGGACTGCTTACCATGATGTGCGTAAAGGTGGGCGCGATAGGTCTTTGTATGTCAATTTATCTGTCCCGCTCCAGAAAATGCACCAAGCTTTCCACCGTTTTGTTCAGCATCTGTTATGCTCTTTGCGCTTATACCGTTGTTCAGACCATGAATCCCATGTGGCTTGACGGCGTTATGATTTTGCCCGTTATCTGCCTCGGCATTGAACGCTTTGTGGATCAGCGCCGCTTCAGGCTTTTGGTGTTCGCTTGGGTTTACGGCTTTGTTACCTGCTTTTATATCGGCTATATGCTTGCCATTTTCTCCGTAATCTATTTTATGCTTTATATGGTGATCACCGGGCACAGCGAAGCCAGGGAAAACTTTTTCAAAATTGCGGTTTCGATTTTGGGTCTGGGCGTAGTGGCGGTTATGATTTCCGCCTTTATGATTATTCCCGTGTACGAGTCCTTATCCTATGGAAAATTTGCTTTTTCCACGCCCGATTACAGCTTAAAGGAAAATTTCCCCTTTATCGAGCTTTTGGATAAGATTCTTCCCAACAGCTACGATACCGTGCGTATGTCGGGACTTCCTTTCTTATACTGCGGCACTATCACAATTTTGCTGATACCCTCCTATTTCTTCTGCCACAAAATAAGACGCAGCGAGAGAATAGGTTATGCGGCAGTGCTTTTGCTGCTTACGCTTTGTATGTATATCCGTCCTGTGGATATGATTTGGCACGGCGGACAAATGCCCAACTGGCTGCCTTACCGCTACTCGTTTATTATATGCTTTCTTTTGACGGTTATTGCCGCAAGAGCCTTTGACAAAATCAAGGAGCTTAACACAAAGTGCATCGGCATTACCGCTGCGGTATGGTTTGCAATAATGGTTTACCAGGAAAATATGGATAATTTCGTAAAGGATTTAAACAACGGCAGGGATACCTTGAATAACTTTTCCACAATTATTCCCGCTATGATAATTCTCTTTACAATTACGGCGGTGGTTTTGCAGCTGCGCAGAAGCTTTAATATGGATTTCCGCAGAAACCGCACAAGAATGTTCTCCTTTATCATTATAGGAGTAATTTGCAGCGAGGCAATATACAATACCACCACTCAAATCTATACCCAGCATAAGGATATAGTTTATTCCAACCGTCCCAGCTATTTAAATGTAATTCTGCCGTTAAGAGAAACGGTAAATGAGATAAAGGAAAAGGACGATGGCTTTTACCGCATAGAAAAGCAGTTCTTCCGCACGGTTAACGATCCCCTGGCGGTAAATATGTACGGTCTGTCCCACAGCTCCTCTACCTTAAACGCAAAGCCCATTGAATTATTAAAGCGCCTGGGCTTTACCGCAAGAAGTCATTACACCAGATACAGCGGCGCAACTATGATAACCTCCAGTCTGTTTGGCGTAAAATATGAGCTTAGCACGGACAACAATACCACAGACGATGTGAGAAACGGCAAGGAGATCAAGGTTACCGAGAACGAATACGCCTTGCCCATCTGCTATTTGGGCGAAAAGGAAGCTCTTGATCTGCACCTTAGCGAGTTTAACCCCTTTGAAGCGCAGACCGAGCTGCTTAACACCCTTATAGGCAAGGATTACGAGTATTACGCAAGAATTGATAATCCGTCCCTTGAAACCTCCAATATAACCCAGGGAAGCACTTCGGACGGACACCGCAGCTTTAAAAAGACCGATACGGCAAACGCCGCAAGCTTGACCTACACCTTTACGATGACGAAAACAGGCGACCTTTATATGTATCTGCCCTCAACCTATGAAAGAACCATTGACGTATCGGTAAACGGTCAGTCCAAGGGCAAGTATTTTGAAGGCGACAACAATTATATGAGAAATTTCGGAAGGTTTTCGCAGGGAGAGAATATAACGGTCAAGTTCTCTCTCACAAAGGATAATCTTTATTTCCGTGAAGCAGAGTTTTATATAGGCGACGGCGAGGTGATGAAGCAGGGCCTTACCGAGCTGCTTGAAATCAATAAAGACACCCGGTGCGAGTTATCCTCCAAAACCAATGTGGTAAGCAAGGTAAGCTGCGACAGGGATATGACCTTCTTTACCACCATTCCCGTGGAAAAAGGATGGAAGATTTATGTGGACGGCGTTAAAACGGATTATCATGAAACTGTGGATTCCCTTATAGCAGTACCTCTTACGGCGGGAACTCATACCGTTGAAATGAAGTTCACCACAGCAGGCTATCCTGCCGCAATATTTATCAGCGCCGCAGGAATTATCATATTTGCCGGACTTATAATTCTGTGGCTTAAGCGCAATCCCGAGGACAGAAAACGGCGCAGGAACAATCTTCGCAGAATATACAGCGGAGAGGCAAATCAAGAGCTTAAAGCGCAAACCGAAGCGGATTTCGCCGAAAGAAAGCTGTACCGTGAGGGAAAAATCGAGGACGAGTACGATAAGGACGAATTTGCAGAGCTTGACGGTTTAATAAAGGACGAGGACGAAAAGGACGCTGACGGCGCAGACGGGCATAAGTCCGAAAACAACTCCGAAAGTCTATCCGAAGATAGACCTGAAAACGAATCCGAAGATAAGTCCGAAGGAAAACCCGAGGAAAAATCAGAGGAAAAGCCCGAGGAAAAATAAGAGAAAAAACAAGGAAAAAAATCTCGGGACAAATCTGAAAAACAGCCGCAGAAAGACGCTCCCCTGCCGTAATAAGACGTTCCGTAATAAGACGGCGGAAATCGCCACCTTCGGCGGGAGCAGTCTCTGCCGAATATGAGAACAAGTTCCGATTTTTCAAAGCCGAAGCTTTGAAAAGGAAACCGCACAGATCCCGGTGTAATTTATGTGCGGCATTGTTTGGGCGGCAAAAAGAAAGGAAAACTATCCCTTATGATACTGACTGTTGACATCGGAAATACTAATATAGTATACGGAATATTTGACGGCGATAAGGTGGTTCTTGAATCCCGTATGGATACCGACAAAAACCGTATGGCAGACCAATACGCCGTAACCCTTGCCCAGCTTTTCAGCCTTTATCACCTTAAAATCGGGCAGATAGACGGGGCGGTAATTTCTTCGGTAGTACCCCCTGTATCCGATCAGCTTAAGGCGGCGATAAAACGGGTATTTGCCGTTGAGCCTGTTATGGTGGGAGCGGGCGTTAAGACGGGGCTTAACATACTTATCGACGATCCCTCCTCCCTGGGCGCAGATCTGGCGTGCGGCGGCGCAGCGGCAAGGGAATTATATCCGCTGCCCTGCATAGTAATAGATTTGGGAACTGCGTCAAAGGTTTATGCGGTAAATAAGGACGGCGCTTTTATCGGCGGCATTATCGCCCCGGGCATAAAAATTTCCCTTGAGGCTTTGGCAAGCGGCACTATGTCCCTGCCTATGATAAGCTTGGAGGGCAACGCTCCCGTTATAGGCACCAATACCGTGGATTGTATGCGTTCCGGTCTTCTTTACGGTCACGGGGGTATGCTGGATAACTTTATAGACCGCTTTCAGGAACAGCTGGGCAAGTCAACGGTAGTGGTTACGGGCGGCTTTGGCCCGCTAATTAAGGATTATTGCAGAAATGATTTTATTATCGATAAGCAGCTGGTTTTGAAGGGGCTTAAGGTTATTTATGATAAGAACAGCAAAAATCTGAAAAAATGAGGGTCGCAGCTTAGGCGTTATTTGAAAACAAACCGATTTTGCGAATTGTGTTTCTTCGGATAGCTCCGATATGCTGTAAATATAAAACCCTGCGAGGCACTCTCTGACAATGAGGCTTCAGCAAAGGAGAAAATTATGTCAAACAAACAAAATCAAATGGCGGCGGAAACCGCCGCAGCATCCGCAAAGAAGTTTGATGCAAAGCGTCTTGCGGTATTGGGTCTTTTGACAGCCTTGATAATTGTACTGCAATTTGTCGGTCTTGCCCTTAGACCTACGGGATTTTTCAACATCACACTGTGTCTTGTGCCGATAATAGTGGGAGCTGCATTGTACGGCATAGGAGCGGGAGCATGGCTGGGATTTGTGTTCGGTGCTATTACGCTTACCGATGCTGCACTTTTCTTAGCTGTAAACATACCTGCAACTATTTTGGTGTGCATATTGAAAGGTACGTTGGCAGGCTTGGCTGCCGGATTGGTATTCAGACTGCTGGAAAAGAAAAATGTTTATATTGCCACCTTTACGGCGGGAATTGTCTGTCCTGTCGTCAACACAGGTGTGTTCGTGTTGGGCTGTCTGACATTCTTTATGCCCGCTATTGCGGAATTGGGCGCTGCCAATGGCTTTGACAACGCTGTGGAATTTCTGTTTGTGGGAATGATTACCGTTAATTTCTTTGTGGAGCTGGCGGTAAATCTTGTCCTTGGCTCCGGTATTGCCGTTATTATCAGGCTTGGCAGGAGAATGCTCGGAAGAAGAGCTTCGCATTAAATTTTCGTTAGGCTTTAGCGAATAAAGTAAATAATAAAACAGGGACTGTTTTGGCAGTTCCTGTTTTTTATATGCGGCGGCGGAATTTGGTTTTCATGGGGAAGCTGTGCAAATTTGTTTTCAAACAAGCCCTAATCCCTGTTTTTAATTTATGTGATTTGCAGATTGTCGGGGATTTTTATTGAAAGGCCGCTGTAGATACCTACAGGGACTTCCTCGCCTAATTTATAATGCGTAATTTCAACTTTGCCGTCACAACCATTTACATAACCGTATACAGTAACCAATTTATCGGCCGGGTCAACTATCCAATACTCCCTCACACCTGCTTTCCAATATTTAGTGGGCTTAACAAAATAATCCATTACTCTGCTTTCCTGCATAACTATCTCAACGATCCAATCAGGCGCACCGTTACATGCTCTTTCATCAAATTTAGTCAAATCGCAGGTAACAGAAATGTCAGGCACAACAAGGTTTGATTCGTCATTGTTGATAACTACGGCAAAGGGAGAAGTTAAAGCTTCACCGATTTTATTATTGTCAATGATATAACTATATATTTCCCGAAATAATTTTCCTAATGTTCTTTGATGTGTCGTAGTTGTCATAGGCATAGGATAAATTTTTCCGTCTATCAGCTCCGCTCTTTCTCCGTCAGGCAGTGCAAAAATATCTTCAATGGTGTAAGTTTTCTCCTCGTTTGCTGTTTCCATACTTTTACCTCTCTCATAAGTTATATTATTGTATCACATTTTATTTTTGTTATCAAGTGCATAACAGCTTTTTTCGACAAGCTTTTTCCTGATTTTTTCCAATAACTTTTTCTTGATTTTTTCCAATAAATGTGATAAAATAAAAAAGTAAAAATTACCTCCAGGGTTTTGAAATAGGGGCTGTTGTCTTACAGCCCCCTGTTGTCGTTGTTAAACCAAAAATCTACAGATACAGAGTTCATAAAAGAGGTCAGCCCAAAATGGAATACTTTACAAAATTAGCCCAAAATATCCCCGAATATGCAAGAGCCGAAAAGGCAATGAAAAACCCCCTGCGCCCCTCCCTTGTGACGGGTCTGGCGGGAATACACAAGGCGCACCTACTGTCAAGGCTTGCCCTTTGCGGCGAAGCCCCCGTTTTGGTCATCACAAAATCCGAGGCGGACGCAGTAAGGCTCGTATCCGATATAAACACCTTCAGCGGAGAGGAAAGGGCGGTGCTGTTTCCCGCCAAGGATATGATTTTGGGAGAAACGGAGGCGGTTTCGGGAGAATACACCTACCGCAGAATCGACGCACTTTATAAGCTGTCCCAAGGGCTTGTGCCCATGGCGGTTTGCTCCCCCGATTCGGCCGTACAGCTGACGCTGTCGAAGAATGCTCTGCTGGATAATTCCGTTACTTTGAAAAAGGGAGAGGAATATAACCTTACGGAATTGGTGCAGAAGCTCATAAACGCAGGCTTTTCACGCTTTGAGGCGGTGGAGAGCAGAGGGCAGATCTCGGTAAGAGGCTCTATTCTCGATATTTTTCCCGTAAATTCGGAAAAGCCCGTGCGTGTTGAATTTTGGGGCGATGAAATTGACCAAATGGCATATTTTGAAACGGATACCCAGCGCAGAACCGAGAATGCGGCGGAGATACGAATTGCCCCCAATACGGAGCAGCTTATGGGAAGAGAGGAGCTTATCGGAAAAATAGAAGCCCTTATTTCAAAGCAAAAGGGAAAAAATTCCGAGAAGGCCGTTAAAAATCTGCGCAGGGATTTAAACCGCCTTAAAGACGGTCTGTCTATTATGGGCGATAAATATTTCCCCCTTTACTGTCCCGAAGCCGCAAGCATTTTCGATTACGCAAGGGCGGTTATAGTCTGCGAAAACAGCGGCTGTAACGAAGCCCTGCGGGGTGCGCTGAGTCAGCATACGGAGGAATTAAAGCTGCTTTTCGAAGAGGGCAGCCTTTGCAGAGGGCTTGACCGATATTGTCTTACCAAAGCGGAATACGGCGAAAAGCTTAACTCCAAGCTAAGGCTTTATCTTGACAACTTTATAAGAGGGGGCGGACTTTCCCTTGATAACATTATACCCGTCGCCGCCAATTCCGTTGCCCTTTGGAGTGGCGAATACGGCATTTTAAAGGAGCAGCTTTCCGACTACTCCGACAACGGCTACAGCATTGCCGTTTTTGCGGGAACGGAAAAGGGCGCAAGAAATTTAGCGGAGGAGCTGACAAGGGACGGATTTTCCGCCGAGTACTTTTCAAATCCCTCCAAGCCCTTAAAAAACAAGATCATAATACTTTCGGGTATGCTGTCCTCGGGCTTTGATTATCCCGACGCAAAATACGTCTGCCTTTCGCACACGGCGGTTACTTCCATAAAAAAAGCCGCCCCTAAGAGGAAAAAGGCTGAGATAATAAGCTCTCTTGACGAAATAGCGGTAGGGGAATTGGTGGTTCACAATTCCTACGGTATCGGCGTTTTTATGGGCGTTGAGAATATCCGTGACGGAAAGGTGAACAAGGATTATATAAAAATCCGGTATGCGGGAACGGACGTGCTTTATGTGCCCGTTACCCAGCTTGACCTTATTTCCAGATATATAGGCTCGGCGGATACAAATACCGTCAAGCTGTCCAAGCTGCACACCGACCAATGGCAAAAGGCGAAAACCAAAGCCAAGGCGGCGGCAAAGGAGATGGCGGAGGAGCTTACCCAATTATATGCAAAGCGGCTTAAAAGCAAGGGCTTTGCCTTTTCTCCCGACAACAGGGATCAGGAGGAATTTGAAAACCGCTTTAACTATGTGGAAACCGACGATCAGCTGCGCTGCGCCGCCGAAATAAAGTCCGATATGGAAAAGGAAGCCCCCATGGACAGACTGCTTTGCGGCGATGTGGGCTTCGGAAAAACCGAGGTTGCGTTAAGAGGCGCCTTTAAGTGCGTTATGGACGGCAAGCAGTGCGCCCTTTTATGCCCTACCACCGTTCTTGCATGGCAGCATTATCAGACGGTTTTAAGGCGCTTTGAGGGTTATCCCGTAAAAATAGCGCTGCTGTCCCGCTTTATTACCCCAAAGGAGCAAAAGCAGGTGCTGGAGCAGCTGAAAAAGGGTATGGTGGATATGATAATCGGCACTCACCGTTTAGTTCAGAAGGACGTGGAGTTTAAGGATTTGGGTCTTGTCATAATAGACGAGGAACAGCGGTTCGGCGTTGCCCATAAGGAGCGGTTCAAGGAAATGTTTTCGGGAGTGGATATACTTACCCTTTCCGCCACGCCTATCCCCAGAACCCTTAATATGGCGATGACGGGAATAAGGGATATGAGCGTTTTGGAAACTCCTCCCCAGGACAGACAGCCCATAACCACCTTTGTAACGGAGCACGACTGGGGCGTTGTGGCAGCCGCCATAAACAAGGAGCTGAGGCGAAACGGACAGGTTTACTATATCCACAACAGAGTCGAAAGCATAGTAAGCTGCGCCGCCAGGCTGCACGAATTGGTTCCCGAAGCAAATATAGGGATAGCTCACGGAAAGATGGAGGAGGACGAGCTGCTGGAGGTATGGAGCAGACTGCTGAACGGTGAAATAAACCTTCTTGTATGCACCACTCTTATAGAAACAGGCGTGGACGTCCCCAACTGCAACACGCTGATTATAGAGTCTGCGGAAAATATGGGACTTGCGCAGCTGCACCAGCTAAGGGGACGTGTAGGCAGAACAAATCGCCGTGCTTATGCATATTTTACCTTTAAGAAAGGCAAGGTGCTTTCCGAAATCGCCACAAAAAGGCTTGAAGCCATACGTGAATTTACAAAGTTCGGCAGCGGCTTCAGAATAGCCATGCGGGATTTGGAGATAAGGGGAGCAGGCTCTATTTTAGGCGCTCATCAGTCGGGGCATTTAACGGCAGTGGGCTATGATATGTATTTAAAGCTGCTGGACCGGGCGGTAAAGGAAAGAAACGGGGAACAGCCGAGGGAAGAAAGGGCATGCCTTATCGATATAAAGGCGGACGCATATATTCCCGAAAGCTATGTGCCCAGCTCCGCACAAAGAATCACCTGCTACCGCAAGATAGCTTCGATTAAAACCGAGGCGGATTCCCTGGATGTAACGGACGAGCTTATCGACCGCTACGGCGACGTGCCAAAGTCGGTGTACAGCTTAATAAGGATCGCCCTTATGCGCACAGTGGCGGAAAGGACGGGAATAGACGAGATAGTTCAGAATAACGACAGTGTGATATTCTATACCGAAAACCCCGATCTTCAAAGGGTAGGGGAATGCTCGGATCTGTTAAAGGACAGAGTAAGCCTTAATATGACGGGAAGGGTTAGTATAAAGGTAAAATCCGAGCCTAAGGAGGACGTGCTTGATTTAATGAAAGCTTTTTTGGATTGCTATGGAGCTGAATAAAAAATATCGGCACTTTTAAAATCGGCAAAAATCGGCACAAATCGGCACAGCTTTTCCAAAAGCAGACAAAAAATCAGCACAACTTCTCTAAAAGCGGGTTCATTTCAGCACAACTGCCCTGACAGCACGAATTTCAAAAAGTGTCGGAATTTTCAAGGAAAATTCCGACCGGTTCGCAAAATAAAAAGGAGCGGAGCAAGGCGGAGCGGATTTTTATTTTGCGAATTTTGAAATTCTTTTAAAATCAGTAAATTACCGCCGACTTTTCTGAGAGCGGGCATAAATCAGCACAGCTTTTCCAGGAGCGGACATAAATCGGTACAGCTTCTCTAAAAGCGGGTTCACTCCAGCACAACTGTTCTGACAGCACGAATTTCAAAAAGTGTCGGAATTTTCAAGGAAAATTCCGACCGG
>CANEHP010000044.1 GCA_947427325.1 uncultured Clostridia bacterium
CGACCTCCCGCCAACATCCTGTTGACGCCTTGCAAGGACGACAACGCAGTATTGCAAAAATCAGACCGCAAAGATTGTCTACTTTCAGTCAAGAATTAGTATTAGTATAAATCGGCAAAGCCCTTCCACAACTGTCAACCGTCAATAAAAAAGACCCGCCGAGGCAGGTCTGTTAAAAATCACATAAAATAAAATAAGGAGAATCTTATATGAAAAAAACGGAAGAAAAAGAAGAAAGCATATTAAAATATTGAGTATTATTGCATCCTCTAAAGTTATTGTCAAAAATAAAGTTATTGTCAAAAATCATTTGCCGTTTTTCACCACATAGCCGTAAATTATGTCGACGGCGCAGTCGATACCGCAATAGCCGCTGTCTATGCACAGGTGATAGTTCTTGGCAACGCCCCATTTTCTGTCGGCGTGGAAGTTGTAATAATTCTGTCTGCGCTTATCCTTGGTAAGGACTACGTTTTCCGCCTTTGCAGGGTCGACTCCGTCAATACGGACAGCCCTTTCTTTTCGGAAGTCTAAATCCGCATGTATGAAAATCTTTACCAAATTAAGCATATCGCTTAAAATATAATCCGAGCAGCGGCCTATTATTACGCAAGGACCTTCCTCAGCCACCTTGCGGATCACCTTGGACTGGGCGAGATAAATGTTGTCCTCCATAGACAGTACCGAAGTGCCGAACCGATCCGCATGCGCACCCCTATATAAAGCATATAGGAGAGAGTTGCCAGCATGGCGCTCGGTGTCCTCAAAGAAAGCAGATATAAGTCCGCTTTCCTCCGCCGCCTTTTCAATAAGAGCGTTGTCATAGAAGGGAATGCCGAGCTTATCCGCCAGCTTCTGACCGATTTCTCTGCCGCCGCTTCCGTATTGGCGGCTTATGGTAATTATCTTACCGCTTCCCATGTCAATCGCCTCCTGCCGTAAGTAATCAGAGTGCCGAAAAAGTCTAAATTTTTTCGGAATGAAAGGGGGTTCGGGGGAAAACCGTCAGGGTTTTCCTCTGAGTCAGCCTAAGTCAGGATCAAAGCTTTAAAGCTGTAATTTATCCTGTAAATTTATAATAACATAATCCGCTGAAAAAATCAATAGGTTTTTTGCATTTTCAATAAATTACAGCAAAAACGAGGTTCATTTTTGGTTAATTTTTACAGCAATGCGTATTTTATTGAAAAAATGCAATTTTCACCTTGCAAAATTGCAAAAAATAGTGTAAACTATGTAAGATCGCAAGGTTTCGTATTATAATACCGATTGTCGGGATTTGTACATTGTAAATAACGGTAAATAACGGCGCATTACCTTTATCCGTCAATATTAAGATATGCGCTTAAATACTGCGGTCGGCTTAATTTATCGTTTAATAGTCGCTTAATTATTACAGGAAAAGAACAGGAAAGAGGAATTAAGAAGTGGAAGCTTCAAATACTGTCTTATCAAAGGAAGATAATAACAATGAATTAAATAAATCGGCGGTAAAAATAAAGAAATCTGCCGAAAAAATAAAAACCGCCGAGGAAAAAGATCCGGGGGACAACCTTATTGCAAAGATTCAGGAAAAAATGCACGCCTTTTCCAAAAGCCAGCGGCTTATCGGAAAATTTATTATTCAGCACTATGAACAGGCGTCTTTTATGACCGCCTCCCGACTGGGCAATGCGGTGAACGTAAGCGAAAGCACGGTGGTGCGCTTTGCCATTGAAATGGGCTACGAGGGCTATCCCGAAATGCAGAAGGATCTTCAAAGCTACAGCAAAACAAGACTTACCGCACTTCAAAGACTGGATATCACCAACAACAGAATCGATCCCGACAATCTGCTTAAAAGCGTATTGCACCAGGATATCGACCGAATCAGATCCACCGTTGAAATGGTTGACGAAAAGGCGTTTGACAGGGCGGTGGATAAAATAATCGGCGCCGAAAACATATATATCTTCGGCGCAATGAGCAGCAACGCCCTCGCCCGCTTTATGGACAACTACTTCCAGCTGATATTCAACAATGTGCATTTTGTACACCCGGTAAACACCAGCGGAATTTATCAGCAGCTTATCCGTATAAGTGAAAATGACGTATTTATCGGCTTAAGCTTCCCCAGATACTGCAAAAGCACCACCGACGCCGCCGAATACGCCGCAGCCTGCGGAGCGAATATCATAGCCATAACCGACAGTATTGCGTCCCCTTTGGGCGCTATTTCCGACGAGGTGCTTCTTGCCAAAAGCGATATGGTGAGCTTTGCGGACAGCCTGGTTGCGCCCTTGAGCCTTATTAACGCAATAATAGTTGCGGTGGGAATAAAAAGGCGCTCCTCCTTGGAGGAAACGCTTTCAAGGCTTGAGGAAATGTGGGACGAGAATGGGGTTTATACCGAAATCAAGTAGGCAAGGCTCAAATATAAATATAAAAAATACATCCTTTCATTAAAGTCGGCTGACGCCGATTTGAAGCGGGAGAACAATAATGCATACTGTAATAATCGGCGGCGGGGCTGCGGGCAGCTATGCCGCCGTTTTTTCGGCGCGAAAAGGCGACAAAGTCACAATTCTTGAGCCAAACGGAAAAATAGGAAAAAAGCTCGGCATAACAGGCAAGGGCAGGTGCAATATCACAAATAACTGCGATTTGGAAACGCTGCTGAAGAATGTTTCCAAAAATCCTTCATTTCTATACAGCGCCTTCTCCCGGTTTGGCACAGACCACTGTATGAATTTTTTTGAGGAATTGGGCGTGCCTTTGAAAACCGAAAGAGGCGGACGGGTTTTTCCGTTTTCGGACAGAGCTCAGGACATAGTTAAGGCTCTTGAAAGGGAATTGGAGCGGCTTAATGTGAACATAGCCTCTGAAAGAGCCGTTGATATTGTCATATCCGAAGGCAGGGCGGCAGGGGTAACAACTAACGGCGGCTTTTACAAAGCGGACAAAATTATTCTGGCGACAGGCGGGCTATCCTACCAAGCCACGGGATCTACGGGAGACGGCTACAGGCTGGCGAAAAAGGCGGGGCATACCGTCACGGAGCTAAAGCCCGCATTAGTTCCGCTTGAAACGGAGAAAACCTATCCTTCGGCGGCAGGGCTTACATTAAAAAACGTATCCCTTACTCTTTTTGATGAGAAAAAGGGGCGCAGGGTTTTTTCGGAGCAGGGGGAATTGACCTTTGAGCGTTACGGAATCGGCGGACCTCTCACCCTGACTGCGTCAGCTCTTATGGAAAGCGCAGAAGAACACAGATATAAGGCGACGGTGGATTTTAAGCCCGCACTGACTGCGGAAAAGCTTGACAAAAGGATTTTAAGGGAAATTGACGGCGAGTCGGAGCGCAGCATACAAAATGAACGGAGGGCGTCCGCCTTAAAAAAAGAAAGGAAAGCAAAAACCGCCAACGACATAGCAAGAACCCTTTTGCCGGCTCAGCTTGTTCAGCCCCTTTTGGAGGAGGCGGGAATAAATCCGCAGAAAAGAGCGGCGGAGCTGTCCAAAGGGGAAAGAAAGGCTCTGTGCGCCGTTTTAAAGGGCTTTGCCCTGCATATAAAGGGCTTCCGGCCCATAAACGAGGCGATCGTCACCGACGGCGGCATTTCGGTAAAGGAAATATCTCCCAAAAATATGGAGTCTAAGCTTGTAAGCGGGTTGTTTTTCGCAGGGGAGATTATTGATGTGACTGCCTTTACGGGCGGATTTAATCTGCAAATCGCATATTCTACGGCTAAGGCGGCGGCGGAATGAGCTTGCGTACGGCTGTTCCTATTTTAAATAACTATAAAGAATTTGCATAATTGATTTTTAAAAAATGCAGTAAACGATTTAGGAAAAAAGCACAAAAAAATCACAATATATACACAGTTGTTTATAACAGCTGCTGATTTTTTTGTGAAAAAACTGAAATTCAGAAAAAAAGATTGATTAAGAGAGACGATTGTGATATAATGAAAAACACGAAAAAAAGAAAAAGCTGCATTTTATACGGCTTGATCTTAAGAAAAGGCTGAAAATTTGCAAGTTTGAAAAAAGAAAATGGCAAATTTAACAAAGCTTTCACTTTTAGCCGGAAATTTCCATATGTTTTGTTTGAATTTGGCGGAATATCGGGAAATTTTAAATAAATCTGTTTTTTGTAGTCCTGAATTATAATCGGTCATGCTTTTCAGCGCAGCAAAAGGATGTTTTAGGTTAATAACTGTTGTCAATGGCAGCATTATTATAATACAGTAAAATATATTTCTTATTTCTTTAAGGAGGAAATGAAACATGAAGAAAAAACTGTTAGCTCTTCTGTTGTCCTTCTGCATGGTTGTTTCTTTGAGCGCCTGCACGCAAAACGGCGACGCCGAAACGACCACAGATGCGAACGGTACGCAAACAGGAAGTGCAAGCGGAAGCGGCTCGGGAAGCACGGAGCCTACTCCCTATGAGTATGTGCCTACCGGAGCACAGCTTATTGCGGGAAAGGAATACGGCAAAGATTATGTTTCCCTTTACGATCAGTTCGGTGCTGACGTTAAGATCACCGATGTAAAGGAAGATCCCAGCACAGGTCTTCCTTATATCGAAAAGGACGGACAGACCTATGAGCTGGGTCTTGACTTTCTTTCCTTTGCAATGGTATACAATACCGAGTGTCCCGATTTCGGCACGGAGGATGAAGTGCATGCCGAGTGGTGGAAATACTACATTGCACGCTGGAACGAAATGATGCCCGAAATTCCTTTGTATTCCAACGAATATTACGATGTATACAATACACAGATAAAGGGCGTTAAGGAGCATCCCACCAACCCTTACTGGGAACCTGCAAAAGCACTTACCGAATGGACAAGTGAGAAGGCTGACAACTCCATTATACTTGGCTCTGTCACCGACCTTACAGGTAAATTCCGTTATTCCGCTTTCGGAGTAGCAACTCCCGGAGCTTCGGACCTGGATATTGAGAATCTTACAAACGGTCTTGATACTGTAGTTTCCACCAAGGACGGCAACTATACCGTAAACAACACTGCTGTCAAGAAGCTTGAAGAGGTTGACAACGAGGACGGTTCCCGTACTTACACCATTGAGATTTACGATGATCTGAAGTTCTCCGACGGTTCTCCCGTTACCGCCAAGAATTATCTTTACAGAACGGTTGCTTTTTCGACGCTTGTTTCCGATGAAGCTACCGGCCAAGAAGACAGAGCCGGCTTAACCATTCAAGGCTTTGACAAATTCTACGCTTATGACGGCACCAACGCAGGGGAAGAAGCATCCAAGGTATTCACCGGTCTCCGCCTTATCGACGATCATAAGTTCTCCGTAACTATCGACGCTTCTCAGCTTCCTTACTACTATGCGATTACCTATGCCACATTCACACCTGAGTATAAGGATCTGTGGTTAGGTGAATATGACATTGCTGACGACGGCGAAGGCGTATATATCACCGACGGCTTCTACACCAAGAACGGCGACAGCTATGCTCATGCCGCTCACATGGTAAAAAGCTCCGAAAACACAGACCAGACATATCCTTATTCCGGTCCTTATGTAGTTGAATCCTACGATTCCGCTAACCACCAGGCAGTTCTTAAGCTCAACGAAAACTTCAAGGGCAACTATGAAGGCAAAAAGCCCACCATTGAAAAGCTTGTTTACACTAAGATTGTAGATACCACTCAGTTGGAGCAGCTCAAAAGCGGACAGGTTGACGTATTGTGCGGAGTAACCGGCGGCGCTTCAACCGATGAGGCTATCAAGGCTGTTAACGAGTCCAACGGCGCATACGATGCCGTACACTATTCTCGTGCAGGCTACGGTAAGCTCGGCTTCCGTGCTGACTTCGGCGCCGTTCAGTTTGACGAGGTTCGTCAGGCAGTTGCATACTGCATGGATCGTGCGCAGTTCGCCAAGGATTTCACAGGCGGCTACGGCGGAGTTGTTCACGGACCTTACTACACCGGTTCATGGCAGTACAAGGCTGTAGAAAAGGATTTGCAGCTTAATGCTTACCAGTCCTCCGCTGACACGGCTATTTCAATTCTTGAGGCTAACGGCTGGGTATATAACGAAAAGGGCGAGCCTTACACCGAAGGCGTTCGTTATAAGAAGATTCCCGCACAGTATGTTTCGGAAAACGATAAGATCGTTAAGTCCATTGACGGCGCTTATAAGTCTGTACAGATCGGCGACGATTGGTATATGCCTCTTGTTATCAACTGGTTCAGCACATCCGCTAACGACTTCTCTGATTTGCTTGTAACAGGCTTTAAGGACAACGAAAATATCAAGAAGGCAGGCTTCTGCGTTCAGAACACCGTTGGCGACTGGGATCCTATGATGAATGAGCGTAATCAGCGTGGCAGCACATACAGCGGAACTCCTATGTACAACGCATTTAACTTTGCAACAGGCTTCACCTCCGCAGTATATGACTACTCCTACAATCTCTCCATCAATCCCGCATTCGCATTATACAGCATGTTCTATGTTTGCGATAAGGCAGACGTATATCTGCTCGGTTAATTAATCGGTCGAAAAAAGTTTTTTCCGAGTCACAGGACAATATACTTGTCCTGTGATTTTGGAAATTTGTCGGGTGGCTTTTGACCTCCCCCGTAAAAGAATGTAAAAAAGATTTTTACACAAAAAGCCACACACTGCATTTTAACGGTGTGGGGCTTTTTGTAAATTTTACGGTTTAGTATGATAAAATTTTTAGCTTGAACATAATTATCAGCTCTTATGAACGCAGTATAACCCATAAGAATGATATTTTACATAAACCGCATTTCCGAGTCTCGAATATACAGCTTCGGGCAAAAGAAAGGCTCATCGAAAAGCACAGTTTCTTACGGCACAGAAGGAAACTGTTATTACCCCCTCTGTGCAGAGAAATTCGCCGTAAAGACGGCAGGAAGGAAGTGCATAATGACAAAGTATGTACTTAAAAGAATCGCCTATATGCTGGTTGTCCTTGTGATACTGTCACTGATTATGTTTCTTATATACAATTTAGTGCCAAGCAACCGTGCATATACGGATACGCAGGCAGAAATGACAGCGAAAAAAAATACGCTGAAAAATCTGACGCCGGAGGAGTATCAGGAGTATTTTGACAAAGTTTATCTGTCCTATCAGCGAAAATACGGAACAGATACGGATAATCTGCTGATCAGATACGGACGCTGGGTGGGAATCTATCCCTTGTATGACGGATCATTCAAAGGTCTTTTACAGGGCAATTTCGGTTATTCCATCGAACAGAAAAAGGACGTTGTGGACGTTATTCCCGACCCGATGGGGGTAACGATCTTCATAAATATTTTTGCGACCATCCTGGCGTTGGGAATAACCATTCCGTTGGGAATATACTGCTCGGTGAGAAAAGGCAGAAAGTTTGACCAGTCAATACAAGTGGTGACCATTATAGGCTATTCGCTTCCGACCTTTATAACGGCGATACTGTTTATTTGGATCTTCTGCTCCTTGCTGGGGTGGTTTCCCCCCAGCGGTATGAAAACTCCGGGCAGCGACTATGAAGGGCTGAAGTGGTTCGGCGATACCATGTATTATCTTGCACTTCCTCTTATGTGTATGACCTTCTGCTCCTTGGGCGGTATGACCCGTTATGTCCGCGCGTCAATGATTGACGCCCTGTCTATGGACTGCATACGCACGGCAAGGGCAAAGGGCGTTAAGGAAAAAACGGTTATTTATTCTCACGCCTGGAGAAATGCGCTTATTCCTGTTGTTTCTCTTGTTATCGGCTGGTTTTTAAGTATTTTCTCAGGCTCGCTGGTATTTGAGAATATGTTCGGCATCAGCGGTATGGGACAGCTAATGTACCGTTCGCTGATGTCAAAGGACTTTGACGTAATATTGTTTTTGCAGCTTTTCTATGTGGCGATTTCTCTGATTGCCAATTTAATTATTGATGTAGTTTACGGTCTTGTTGACCCAAGAGTCCGTGTCAACAAGTAAGGGGGACCGATATGAGTAAAAATAAGAAAAAACAAGGCTTAGGCGGCACACTTATGGGTTGGTTTCGCCGTATGTTCTTTGGCGGAAGCCGCGAGCTGGCAAGGGAAATTGAGAAAGCGGATCATACTCAGGACATAGAGGAAATTGTCAGCCCCACAAAGCGAATCATCAGGGGCTTTATGGAAAGAAAGCTGGCGGTTGCGGCGCTGATTTTCGTTGTGGCAATGTTCCTTTTCGTTATGATCGCTCCGCTTTTCATAGATAATTACTATGATTCCTACACCGAAACAACACAGCAGAATGTGCCTCCCACAATGTCAATGCTGTCGGTTCCGAGCGAGCTGAAAAAAGATATCAAGATGATAGACAGCTTCGGCAGCTGGTCCATCGGTCTTTCAAATGCGGGAAAGGTTTATATCTGGGGCGCTACGGCTCTCGGTACAACAGGAAAAAACATGAAGGATATTCCCGAAGAGGTGAAAAACGCAAATATACAGTGGATTGCGGCAGGTATAGACCACGCTATTGCCATTGACGATAAGGGCAAGGTTTACGCATGGGGGGCAAACACATTGGGTCAGTACGGCTACTTTGATCCCGAGGAATACCCCACGCTTATCAGCATGCCCGATGAGGTTCTCAACGGAACTATTGATGTTGCCAACATCAAAAAGGTAACCTGCGGCTATCAGGCAAGCGCAATTCTTATGAATGACGGCACGGCATATATTTGGGGCAACACCAATGCCTACGTCAATTTGTCAAGCTTTATCGGCAGAGACGATTTAAAGGACATTGACTTTACGCTTAACTACGCTGTAGGCTTAACGAACCTCGGTACAGGCATTTTTACGGGGCAGAGGGGTCTTTATGATCAGTATAAAAGCAATGTGGGCGAAAAAGCCGTTCCCGCAAAGGACTATTTAAAGGGCAGAAAGATTGTTGAGATCGCAGCAACCAGCAAAACCGTGGCATTGCTTCTCGACGACGGCTCTATCTGCTACACGGGCGATTTCCTCGAATCATGGTCGGATAAGATGCCCGAACTTCCCGAGGATGAGGTCTTTACTGAGATTGTCAGCGGTACATACCATTATACGGGTCTTACCAATAAGGGCAATGTATATTCATGGGGCGGCAATATCCTTGATCAGACAAAGGTACCCTCAAATATGAAGGGAGTCGCCAAGCTGTTTGCAGGCGGTTATCAGAGCTATGCAGTAAATGATAACAGCGAGCTTGTGGGCAAATGGGGCTTAAAGGGCTACCTCTTCGGCACGGACGGAAACGGCGCAAACATCTTCTACCGCATAATCATGGGCGGCAAGATGACTATGACCATAGGCGCTGTGGCAGTTATAATCTCCTCCGTTATCGGAATAATAATCGGCATTCTGTCGGGCTATTTCGGCGGTGCAGTAGATATGGTACTTATGCGTGTGGCTGAAATTTTCTCGGCCATCCCCTTCCTTCCCTTTGCAATGGTATTGTCGGCAGTCACAGCCACAATGAACATTGATGAAGACGTTAAAATATTTATAATGATGGTAATTTTAGGCGTACTTACATGGCCGGGACTTGCAAGAATGGTAAGAGGGCAGGTACTGGTTGCCCGTGAAAACGAGTATGTTACCGCCGCAAAGGCAATGGGCGTCAAGGAACGAAAGATAGCCTTCAAGCATATTCTGCCAAACATCGTTTCGGTTATTTTTGTTTCACTTACCCTTGACTTTGCGACCTGTATGCTTACCGAATCCTCACTGAGTTATTTAGGCTTCGGCGTTACATACCCAAGACCTACCTGGGGCAATATGCTCAACGGTGCAAACAATGCGACAATAATAAAGAATTTCTGGTGGCAGTGGGTATTTACGTCATTGTTCCTGTCGCTTACCTGTATCTGCATAAACATAATCGGCGACGCTCTGCGTGATGTAATGGATCCCAGATCCGATCGTGACAAGTAAAGGAGGGAGATAGTATGGCATTACTTGAAATAAAAGATCTGCATACCTTCTTCCGCACCAAGAAGGGCATAGTTAAAGCGGTTAACGGAGTTTCCTACGGAGTTGACGAGGGGAAAACCTTAGGCGTGGTAGGCGAGTCGGGTTCGGGCAAATCGGTTTCCGCCATGAGTATTCTGAAGCTTTTGGACGGAAACGGCTACATTGACAGCGGCGAAATCATTTTTGAAGGCAGGGACTTAACCAAATGCAGCAAAAATGAAATGTATAATATAAGAGGAAATGACATTTCCGTTATATTTCAGGAACCCATGACCGCCCTTAACCCCGTATTTTCAGTGGAAAGGCAGCTGTCCGAGCCGTTTATCATTCACAGAAATATGAATAAAAAGGAAGCGGCTGCCGCTGCGCTCAGAATGCTGAGCGATGTTAAAATCCCCAACCCTCATGTAGTTGCAAAGCAGTATCCGCACCAGCTTTCAGGCGGTATGCGCCAGCGTGTTATGATAGCCATGGCGCTTGCCTGTGAGCCAAGACTGCTGATCGCGGACGAGCCCACCACCGCTCTTGACGTTACCATTCAGGCACAGATACTGTATCTTATGAACGAGCTGAAAAAAGAATTCGGCACAGCCATTCTCTTTATCACTCACGATTTGGGCGTTATCAATCAGATGGCGGACGATGTGGCTGTTATGTACTGCGGACAGGTGGTCGAGCATGTTCCGAATAGGGAATTGTTCAGCTATGACAGAGTTTTCTCTCACCCTTATACGGAAGGTCTGATGGCTTCAATTCCAAGACTTGACGCCAATTCGTCTTCACGGCTTGACGCTATCCCGGGTGCAGTTCCCCATCCTCTGTCACTTCCCAAGGGATGCAAATTCGGACCTCGCTGCAAGTACTGCACCAAAAAATGTATGGATGAAGAACCGCAGCTTGTAAAGGTAGCCGAGGGACACGAGGTACGCTGCTTCTATCCCGAATTGGCAAAGCGCACGGCAGAGAACAAGGGAGCAGAGAAGGAGGAAAAGCGTCATGGCTAATGATAAAAAAGTATTATTGCAGATCTCCGGCTTAAAGCAATATTTTCCGATAAATGCAAGAAAAAACATATATGTCAGAGCCAACGACGGAATCTCCATTGACATTTATGAGGGCGAGGCATTCGGCTTGGTCGGTGAATCGGGCTGCGGCAAATCCACTCTCGGACGCTCTGTTTTGCAGCTTTACAAGCAGACTGACGGACGCACTATGTACTTCGGCAGATCTATTGACGAGGTTGCTCCGAAATATGCCTATGATACCTTCCGCACATTGACAAAGCGCCGTGAGCTTATTAAGGAAAAACAGGCGAAATACGACGAGTTTAAAAAAGAATACGACAGCAAATCCGAAAAGGAGCAGTACGAGCTGCACAGCAGGCTTGTGCAGCTTCGCAAGGAGGCAAACGACGCAATCCTTGATGTTACCACTCTTATAGGCGGACTTATTTTACATCCCGACCTGTCAAAGGTGGAAGCGCTGTTTTGCGAAATATACAAATACGGTAAAGAGCTTCGCAGAGCCATGGATTTAAGAGAGCTGGCTCAGCTTGATACGGACGATGCCGCCTTTGCTTTAAAAAAGGCGGAGGAAGAGGGAAAAGCCACGGAAGGGCTTAAGGCAAAACTGGAAAAAAATAAGGCGAAGCTTTGGGCTATTGACAATAATATCGAAGCAATAAAAAGAAAGTCGGCCGAAACCTATAAAAAATCCGAGGCGTTCAGAAAGGAAGTTGAAAATCTTCCCGAAAATCACGAGGATGAGGAGCACCACAGCGACGGTATAGATCTGGCAAGACTTACTTATAATGAAATGCGCAAGCTGCGTTCCGATATGCAGCTGATATTCCAGGATCCCTATTCTTCTCTTAATCCCCGTATGACCGTAGGTCAGATTATCGGCGAGGGTATGCTTGCACACAACTATTTCCGCAAAAATGACGAGCGTATGCAGAACGAGGTTATTCGTGTAATGGAGGAATGCGGCTTAGCGCCTTATTTCCTGCACCGTTATCCCCACCAGTTTTCGGGCGGACAGCGTCAGCGTATAGGTATCGCCCGCTCCCTTGCGCTGCGTCCTAAGTTTGTGGTTTGCGACGAGGCGGTTTCTGCGCTTGACGTATCCATTCAGGCGCAGATTATCAATCTTTTGCAGGAGTTAAAGGAAAAGCAGCATCTTACTTACCTGTTTATCACTCACGATTTGTCGGTAGTTAAGTTTATTTCCGACAGAATCGGCGTAATGTACTTGGGCAATATGGTGGAAACTGCGGCTTCCGAGGAGCTGTTTGCCCACCCGCTTCATCCTTATACGGAGGCTCTTATAAACGCAATTCCCACCACCGATCCCGATTCGTCCAAGCAGCCCGAGGTTTTGGAGGGCGATATACCCAGCCCCGTTAATCCCCCTAAGGGCTGCAAGTTCCACACAAGGTGCAAATACTGCACTGAGATATGCACCAAGGTAACTCCCGAGTGGGAAGAGGTTCGTCCCAACCATTTTGTTGCCTGTCACCATATTTTAGAGCAGAACAAAAAGGAAATATAAAAATGGCGAAAAAACAGAAAAAGCCGCCTTACAGCTGGTTTCGCTGGCAGATGCGCCCCCGTATTTACGAGGAGGAGCAGTTTGCTGCGGGGAAAAAAGGCGTAAGAACCTCTGCGGAGCATTCCGAAGATGAGGAACAAGGCGAAATCAGCGAAGAGGAATTAAAGGAAAAGGGCAGGGAAGGGGACGAAAAAGAGCAGATAGAGCTTGAAAAGGGCGATCTGTTCGCTATGATCCTTTCTGCAATGATCACCATATTTCCTATTTGCGTAGGGCTGCTTTTGCTGATCGTGCTGTCGGCGTACTTTTTGTTTATTCATTAATAATATTAACGAAATATTAACAGAATATTAACGGAATATTAACGGAATATGAACAGCTTGGCGGAAATTCCTCCTTAGGTTGGGTTTTTGCCGAGCTGTTGTAATTTTCGAGAATTAGAGCGTGTTCACATAAAATCAGCACGCATCTTTTCGGCAAATTTTGCCGCCTGCTTCGTTAAAATTTTTTGAA
>CANEHP010000045.1 GCA_947427325.1 uncultured Clostridia bacterium
AAGCTTCGCGAGAGCGCGCCCCGTCGCAAGACGGGAAAGGCAATTTTCAAAGCAATTTGAATAAAATAGTAAGCATTTTGGATAAAATAGAACAAGCCTCGCCACAAAGCGAAAATGCTATTAATAAATCCATTACGAATTTCGGAGTAGAACCTTTCTAAATGAGATTGTAAACAATTTTGCAAAAATCCTGCATTTATTGCTTCGTCAAAGCTTTTCGACCTTAGCAAAGTTGGCCATAATCTTCTTAGTCCCCTTGGTATCAAAGGCAATCTCCAGCAAAGTATCGTTTCCCATTTCCCTGGCGGAAATTACGGTACCCTCGCCGAAAACCTTGTGACGTATTCTGTCGCCTGCCGTAAAGGTTTCCGCATGAGCGGCGGCTATTCTTGCGGCTATTTTCTCTATCTGCGCATGACGAGCCTCCTGCTGCAAATAGCCCGGCTTTCTTTGCGGTCTTGCGGTCTGAGCGGGCGCAGTGTGAAGGGTGTGGTCGGTAAGCTCTATGTCGTTATGGGGAATCTCGCCTATAAATCTTGAAAGCTTGTTGCGCATAGTCTGACCGTAAAGCAGTCTTTGTCTTGTGTGGGTGATATAAAGCTTTTTCTTGGCTCTTGTGATAGCCACATAGGCTAATCTTCTTTCCTCCTCTATCTCGGTGGGATCAAGCTGCGAGCGGTAGGAGGGGAAAATGTTCTCCTCTGCGCCCACGATAAACACATTGCTGAACTCAAGACCCTTTGCCCCGTGCATGGTCATCAATACCACACGGTCCTCGTCGGCGTCGTAGTTATCCATATCGGTTATAAGGGCAATGTTCTCCAAATAATCGGAAAGGGAGTGCTCCTCGTTTTCTTCCGCAAATGTGATTGCGCCGGATTTTAATTCGCTGATGTTTTCAAGTCTGCCCTGTCCCTCGTCCCCTTGGGTCAACAGCATATTCTCATAGCCCGTAACCTTCATAATATCGTCAATGATATTATCAATGGGTCTTTCGGTATCCTGACCCAGCTCTCGAAATATATTTCCCAGGGGTACAAGAGCCTTGCTCTTTTTGGATATGGTGACAAATTCCTCCGACCTCTGCATTACCTCCACGGGAGAAATGCCCAGCCCCTCCGCAATTCTGAACACCTCCGCCTGAGTTGCGTCCCCTATGCCCCTCTTAGGCTCGTTTATTATTCTCTGAAGCCTTACCGTATCAAAGTTGTTGTTGATAACGCTTAAATAAGCGATAATGTCCTTTATTTCCTTGCGGTCGTAGAACTTTGTGCCGCCGATAATGCGGTAAGGCACTCCGCTTTTTGACAGCGACAGCTCCACGGAACGGGACATGGCGTTGCTGCGGTATAAAACGGCGTTGTCCTTAAAGCTTTCTCCCTGCTCCTTTAAGTCCATAACAGTATTGGCAATAAAATTGGACTCGTCGGTTTCACCCTGCAAAAGGTGGAGCTGTATTTTTTCGCCCTCGCCCAAATCGCTCCAAAGATTTTTGCCCTTTCTTTGTGTATTGTTTCTGATGACCGCATTGGCTGCGTCAAGAATGGTTTCGGTGGAGCGGTAGTTTTGCTCCAATTTCACTACCTTTGCGCTGAACTGCTTTTCAAAGCTTAGGATATTTTCGATAGTCGCCCCTCTGAAGCGGTAAATACTCTGATCCTCATCGCCTACCACGCACAGGTTTCCGCTGCCCTCCGCCAGCATGGAAATCAGCTTGTACTGTGCCATATTGGTGTCCTGATACTCGTCTACCATTATGTAGTCAAAGCTTTTCTGCCATCTCTCCAATACCTCGGGAGCTTTTTCAAAAAGCTCTACCGTTTTCATAATTATATCGTCAAAGTCAAGGGCGTTTGCCGCCTTTAACCGCTTCTGATACTCGGAGTAAATTTCCTTAGCCTTTTCCAGCTTAAAGTCAACCCTTCCGTCATCATTATAAACGGGAAAACGGTCGGGGGTAAGCAGCTTGTCCTTTGCATGACTGATTTTCGCCTGAAATTCCTTTGGCGAAAAAGCCTTGTCCGATACCTGAAGAGCCTTCATCACATCCTTTATAACCCTGAGGCTGTCATCCTGATCATAAATCGTAAAGGAATTTTTATAGCCTATAGCCTCAATCCCTCTCCTTAAAATCCGTACGCAGGCAGAGTGAAAAGTACCTGCAAACACATCGCCGCCGTTATGCACGTTCATATTCCGCAAACGCTCTTTAAGCTCGCCTGCCGCCTTATTGGTAAAGGTAACGGCTAAAATTTTCCAAGGCGCCGCTCTTTCATATCCAAGGAGCATAGACAGTCTTTGGGCATTTTCGGGATTGACTTCCTCGTCCCCTGCCGCAAAGCCGCTGAGAAACCTTTCGTCCTCCGGGCTGATATCACGCTCAAATTCCGTATTATAGCCGCTGCCGAAAAGTATCATATTGGCGATACGGTTGCACAAAACCGTAGTTTTGCCGCTTCCCGCTCCCGCTATTATCAGGACTGCGCCTTTAGTCTGATATATGGCTTTTCTCTGCTGTTCGTTCGTTCGGCTGAAAAATCTGTCTATGCACTGTTTTTTTAGTTCCGTAAAATTCATGCTTGTCCTCTCGATGGTGTTGAAATTATTTGCGTCCTGTTTTCAAGTAAACGGCGGGAATTTATGCTCTGTTTTAAGGCAACACCGCACAATTAGCGGCTCACGCCTTTGCCGCACGCTTGCTTGCATATTTTCCGTCATCTTGCACAAATTCTCCTTGAAATACGTCAGTATTCCTGCGTCGAATTTATACAATCTGACGAAAAATCTGACGGCGCAATCGCACGGCAATAATTGTGCGGTGTTGCCTTAAGAAAAAAGCGGTGTTTTTCACATTGGTCAATTTCCGTTATTATTGCCGCCCTCCAAAGCGATAAAAGGATTGACTCCGTCGCTTACGACCTGCGGCAGCTTTCCGTCCCACTTTTCGATTTGGAAGTAATCGATATAATTGGGGGATCTTTGCAGCTGCTCCTGAATTGCCTTAATTGCGTCGGCTTCCGCCTCTGCGGCTATGCGCTTGGATTTTGCCTCCGCTTCTGCGGCAATTACCACCTGCTTTGCTTCCTCCTGCTTTTCCTTTGTCTTGTTTTCCATTTTTAAGGCGTCCTGCTCGGCAATAACCTTAGCCTGAATGGAAGCCTCAAAGGCGTCGTCGAAGTTAAGATTTTCTATGGCGAAGGCGGTAACAATTATCCCGTCCTTTTCCAGAATTTCGGTAAGAGTATTCTGAATTTCACTGGTCACGTCGGCTCTGGACTGTACAAGCTGCTCCGCCTTGACCTTGCCTATTGCGTCCTTGGCTATCTTCTGTACATTGGGCACAAGGAGCTTTGTTTCCACATTGCCGATACCTATATTCCTTATAAGGTCGCTGAGCTTGCTGCTGTTGTAGTAGTAATTGAGCTTTAACTGAAGAGAATTTACCGACTGGGTATCGCTGGTGTATGCGTCGGTGGAAACCGAGTAAATATGCTCTCTTATATCCACCTGCTCAACCGTCTCAATAAACGGAATATGAATATTCAGACCTGCCGTAAGATTATCCTGCACAATTTTTCCGAAACGGTATCTAACTCCCACATATCCCTCGTTTACAATGGAAAACGAGTTGAAAATAACAATCAGCAGCAAGGCGATAATCACAATAATCAGTGCAATTTTGCCATGTCCCCTTTTGTCCGTATTTTTGTCATTGGATGTTGTAAATTTTACTTCTGCCATGGTTTTTCCTTTCTTTTTCCTTTTGTCGGAACTTGTTCCGATAGAAGCGGTATGCGGATTTTCCGGTGGAATTTTTCGCAGTCGGGGAAGAAAAGCGCAGGAATACTTGATGTATTCCGGGCTTTGCCGACGAAGAGCGAGAAAAATCTCGCCGAAAAGACGTGCGCCGATTCTATTGAAGCATATTCTTACCTGCTTACAAGCTCCGAATACTTATCCTTGATTTCCACCGTGCCTATTTCGACCTTTTGCGAAACTGCCGAAGCGTTTTTAACCGCATGAGACAGCATAAGCTTGATTCTGTTCACCTGATTTACCTCGGACGCACCGGGGTCATAGTCTACGGCTATAATGTTGGAAAGAGGATTTCTGCGTCTTAATTCTCCGATAACTCCCTTTCCCGTTACGTGATTGGGAAGACAGGCGAAGGGCTGCATACAGATAATATTGTTAACTCCGCTGTGCATAAGCTCTACCATTTCGGCGGTAAGGAACCAGCCCTCTCCCGCAATATTGCCTGTGGAAACGATTCCGTCCACCAGCTTTCTCATTTCGGATATCCTCATGGGACTGCCGAATTTAGTATCCTTTATCGCCTCCAAATAAGGCTTTTGCAGATACTCCAGCAAATGTATCAGCTTGTTCATAAAGAAGTAGCGGGAATTTGAAACGGTGAGCAGCTCTTTTCTTGAGTTGGCATGATCCATTATAAAGTAGATAAATCCCATTAAATCGGGAACGACAGCCTCCGCTCCCTCAGACTCCACAAGATCCACCACAAAGTTATTTGCCGCAGGGTGATATTTTACCATAATCTCGCCCACAATGCCCACTCTCGGTTTTTCTATATCATAAACGGGCAGCTCGCCAAATTCCTTTACTATCTGCTTGACATTTTTCTTGCAAAGACCGTAGCTAAGGCTTTTCAGATCCTTTTTCAGCTTTTCGTTCCATTTCTCGTAAAGCTTGTTTGCGCTGCCCTTTTCCACCTCGTAGGGTCTTACCCTGTAAAGGCAGCGGCTAAGCGTATCGCCGTAGATAAGGGATATCATAGCCCTTATAATAAGAGAGGGCGTGTAGGTAAAGCCGGGGTTTTTCTCCATTCCCACCATATTTACGGAAATAACCGGTACTTGCGGATAACCGCCCTCCTTAAGCGCCTTTTTTATCATTCCCACATAGTTGGTGGCTCTGCATGCGCCGCCTGTCTGAGTGATAAGTATGGAGCAGCTGTCGGGGTCGTATTTCCCGCTGTCAAGAGCGTGCATAAACGAGCCTACGGTAAGTATGGTGGGATAGCAGGCGTCATTGTTCACATATTTTAAGCCCGTGTCAACGACCTCCTTGCTGTAATCCTTCAAAACCACCATATTGTAGCCGGAATAGCCAAAGGCCTTTTCAAGCAGATCAAAGTGAATGGGCGCCATCTGGGGAGCAAGAATGGTATGTTTTTTCCTGTCCTCCTTGGTGAACAGGGGCTGTCTGTGATAACCGTCATATTTTGTGCTGCTGTGATAGCCGTCTCTTCTTCTCTCCTCGGAAACGGAAATAAGGGAACGCAGACGTATTCTCGCAGCCCCCAAGTTATTTACCTCATCGATTTTAAGGACGGTGTAAAGCCTGCCGTAGCCCTGCAAAATTTCCTGAACCTGGTCTGTGGTGATTGCGTCCAAGCCGCAGCCGAAGCTGTTAAGCTGCACCAATTCAAGATATTCGCGCTCGCCCACCACAGCGGCGGAGTTATAGAGTCTTGTATGATACATCCACTGGTCGCATACTCTTATAGGTCTTACAAGCTTGTCTACGCCCAAGTGCGCCACGCTGTCCTCAGTAAGCACCGCAAAGCCGTAGCCGTTTATCATTTCGGGTATGCCGTGGTTTATTTCGGGATCGAGATGATAGGGTCTTCCTGCAAGAACTATGCCCCTTTGTCCCGTTTCCTCAAGCATTTTAAGGACTTCCTCGCCCTTGCTCCGTATATCTTGCTTAAAGGCGGCGTCCTCCGCATAGGCTTTTTCAAGAGTCGTGCCTATCTCCTTTCCGCTTACCCCCAAAGGAACAAATTCCTCTACAAGCCTTTCGAGCATTCTTTCCTTGTCGTAAATGGGAAGGAAGGGATCCATAAATTTAACCGAATGTTCCCTAAGCTCGGGAACGGAATTTTTAATGACCTCGCCGTAGGTGGCTACAACGGGACAGTTATAGTGATTGTCGCCCTTTCCTCCGTTATCCATTTCGTATGGCATGGAGGGGTAGAAAACTATATCCGCTCCGTTTTTGATAAGCCATTCCACATGGCCGTGGGACAGCTTGGCGGGATAACAAACGGATTCGCTGGGCATTGTTTCTATTCCCAGCTCGTAGATTTCCCTGCTTGAATCGGGAGATAAAAGCACTCTGTAGCCCAAATCGGTAAAAAACGTATGCCAGAAGGGATAATTTTCGTACATTCCCAATACACGGGGAAGTCCGACAGTTCCTCTTGAGGCTTCTCCCTCTTCAAGAGATTTGTAGCCGAACAGTCTCTTGTATTTATAGTCAAAAAGATTGGGCAGTCCCGATTTTTTTGTACCCAGCCCCGCTCCTCTTTCACAGCGGTTGTTGGTGATGAACCTTGTGCCGTCGCCGAATTTGCTTATGGTGAGCAGACAGTTGTTGCTGCATCTTCCGCAGCGGGCGGTGGATTTTGTAATGGTGAAATTCTCCAATGCGTCAAGCCCCGCAACCGTCGAGCCTTTGCCGTCGTCTCTGTTCATAGCGATAAGCGCACTGCCGTAAGCTCCCATAAGTCCCGCCTTGTCGGGTCTTACCGCTTCACGCTCGCAGGTAAGCTCAAAGGCACGCAAAACGGAGTTGTTCATAAACGTGCCGCCCTGAACGATTATCTTTTCGCCCATATCCTTCGGATCACGGATTTTTATTACCTTAAAGAGAGCGTTTTTAACTACCGAGTAGCTTAGTCCTGCGGAAATGTCCGCCACGCTTGCGCCCTCCTTCTGCGCCTGCTTAACACGGCTGTTCATAAATACGGTACAGCGTGAACCGAGATCCACGGGGTGTTCGGCGGTAAGACCGAGCTGCGCAAATTCCGCACTTGTCATACCCAAAGCCGACGCAAAATTTTCTATAAAGCTTCCGCAGCCGCTGGAGCACGCCTCGTTAAGGAGAATGCTTTGAATTTCTCCGTCCTTTACCCTTATGCACTTCATATCCTGTCCGCCGATATCGAGGATAAATTCCACGCCCGGCAGTATTCTTTCGGCGGCTTTATAGTGCGCCATAGTTTCGATTTCCCCGAAATCCAATTTTAAGGCGGCTTTTATAAGATGCTCGCCGTAGCCCGTGGCGGTGGACTTTGCAATGTAAGCGTCCTTCGGCATAAGGGAATAGATCTCCTTTAAAATGCCGATCACGGATTTCAGGGGGTCGCCCATATTATTGTTGTAGTAAGAATAAAGTATCTCGCCCTTTTCGTTGATAAGGCAGGCCTTTGTGGTGGTGGAGCCTGCGTCCACGCCCAGATAGCACCTGCCCTTGTGAGCGGATAAGGGGGCGGTGGGAATAGCGGCTTTTGCATGCCTGTCCAGAAACTCCCGCTTTTCCTTTTCGTCCTTAAACAGGGGGGCAAGTCTTTCCACCTCGTGAGTTTCCACGGCGGCAAGCTTATCTATGTTTTCCTTAAGGTCTTTTATGCATACTTCCTTTCTGCTGTCCGAAAGAGCTGCTCCTGCGGCGACGAAAAGGTTGGCGTCGGGGGGGAATATGATCTCCTCGGGTTTTAGGTTAAGGGTGATTATAAAGCGGTTTCTCAATTCCGAAAGATAGTGGAGAGGTCCGCCTAAAAAAGCCACCTTTCCTCTTATGGGCTTACCGCAGGCAAGACCGCTTATGGTCTGATTTACCACAGACTGAAAAACCGAAGCTGCAACATCGCTTTTCTTTGCTCCGTCGTTAAGCAGCGGCTGAATATCCGATTTTGCAAACACTCCGCAGCGGGAGGCTATGGGGTATATGGTTTCGGCGTCCTTTGCAAGCTCGTTGATACCCGTTATATCGGTATTTAACAGCGCTGCCATCTGGTCTATGAAAGCTCCCGTACCGCCTGCGCAGGTGCCGTTCATACGCTGCTCGATACCGCCCTTAAGGTAGGTTATCTTTGCGTCCTCGCCGCCAAGCTCAATAGCCACGTCGGTTTCGGGAATAAGCCTTTCAATGGCTACCGCTCCTGCGGTAACCTCCTGCACAAAGGGGATATCGAGCCATTTAGCCACATTTATGCCGCCGCTGCCCGTTACGGCAACGGTGACCGTTTCGTCCCCGATTTTTTCCAAGCCATCGGAAAGCACCTCGGCAATGGTTTTCTTTATATCCGAATAGTGTCTTTGATATTTTTTATGTACCGTCCGACCGTTTTCGTCTATAACAACAATTTTTACGGTGGTAGAACCGACGTCAAGTCCGATATGAAGCATATATTTTTTCCTTCCTGAATATATGTTATTATTATTTTCCGAATTACGTCCCGTTTTTTTGCATAGTAGAACATTATGTTACAATTATACACCTTTATAATTAAAAAAGCAATTATTTAATTGCTTCCAAATCAGGATAAAATACGAAAATTTTAAATTTCACATAAATTTCATCTTTTGCCTTGATCTTTTGTCCCGATGCCTTAATTCTTTGTCCTGACAGCACGAATTTCAAAAAGCACCGGGATTTTCACAAAAAATCCGACAGTTTCGCAAAATGAAAAGTAGCGGAGCAAGGCGGAGCGGATTTTCGTTTTGCGAATTAAGAAAACAAGCGGCAGTTTTTTAGAAAACAAGCGGCAGTTTTATCAGCGCATCAAAGCGCATAAAAACTGCCGCTTGTTCCCCGCCGCAAATTAAAAACCGTAAAACACCTGCGTCCAATAATAATGAGCGCCTGTAGGGTCGTTCTCTATATAGTAAAAGCCCACGCCCATATATTCAAAATTTCCGTCCAAAATGGGCGCACTGTGCGCATAATCGCTCATAAAGCTGTTCAGAGCCGCTTGTGGGGTTCTTTGATAATAGCTTATATTTTCGGCTCTTTTTGATAATGGCAAGCCGTGCTCGGGAAGTACGGTAAAGCAGCTTGAGCCGTCGGGACGTGTGTGAGAGCAGTAAACACCGATCTCCCAAGCTCTTTCCACAGCGGCGGCAGTAAGAGCGTCCAGCTTTTTTAACGGCGAAAGTCCGTACTGCGCACGGGTATTGTTCACCAAATCGAATAATTCGTTGGCATAATCTATTTCCCACTGATACTGTTCCCGCTGACCGTAGCTGCTGACAATAGGCTCTTTTTCGGCAGAAGCGGCTGTTTCGGGAGCTTGGGTTTCCAAAGCTTCGGTTTTCGGAGGATCTGTTTGAATCGGCTCTGTTTCGGAAGCTTCTGTTTCCGAGGGTTCCGTTTCCGAGGATTCGGTAACAGGCTCGGCAGCTGTAAGCTCATCGGCGGTTTTTTCCTTTGTTGTTTCCTCTGCCGTTGTGTCATACGAAGCGAATAAATGATCATTTTCAAATAAATCATCGGGGAATTTTTTGTTTGACGGCTCATTTTCTTCCGGCTGAGATGCGAAAGCCGTCAACGCATAATAAAAAGCCTTTTGAGCGGGGAAACTGCTTATTAAATCATTCTCCACGCCGGTCTCCCGTCCTGTTTCCCGCTCCTGCCCCTGCTCTTCCATTGCGGAAATTCTGCCCGACGGGTTATTTGCCCGAAAGCAGGCTGCAAGTGCCACTATTCCTATCAGGAAGATATAAAATCCTTTTCCTTTTAAACCGATTAAAGCTTTTAACAATATTTTTGTCATTTTATCCTCGATGCATTTTGAAATTTATTCGGCTTGTCCAAAGCCTTTGAAAGCCGCAGCTTTTGACCGGCTGTTTTTTCCTTGTTTTTTACCTTGATTTTCCTTAGAACTTATTCTCATTTTACCTTAAGCTATTCAAAAAGAGAACAAAACTCCTGACACCAATAATATCCGAAGTCGTCGCCTTCTTTATAATACATTCCCACAGCCAAATATGTAAACTTGTCCGAAAGAATATTCTCCCTGTGCGGAGGACTGTTCATCCAGGCGTTTACAACATTCTCGGGGGAGGTTTGTCCCGCAGCAATATTTTCGCCGCAATAATGATACTGTATGCCCTGCTCTTTATAGACGGAGGAAAAAAACTCTCCGTCGGGACGGGTGTGATCGCTTCTGTAGTCGGTGAGAATTTCCCAGGCTCTTATATTTGCCGCATTGTTAAGGGGGGATAATTTTTTAAGGGCGGGCTTTCCGTTTTTAATTCTCTCCGCATTGGTAAGCTCAAAAACCTTATTTGCAAAATCCGCTTCCCATTGCTCCTGAAGTCTCATATTATATTTGCCGATAAAACCGTCCGCTTCCTTTTCGGTAGTAACGGCGGCGGTTGTAACGGCAGGAGGCTTGGTTGCGGAGGCAGCGGTTTTTTCGGTTGTAACGGCGGCGGTTATCCTGTCATAGCTCAGATAATCCTTATGTATAAACTCTCCGTCGGCTATTTTATAATAATCGGTATTGGTATAGGCGATTACCTTAACCGCTTGATTTAAGCTGTAGCGTTTGACGACGGCGCTGCCCTGTATTGCCGCCGCTCTGCTGTAAATACCGTCAGTGTTCACATAAAGCGCAGAGCTGTAAGCGGTTTCCGTCCATTCAGCGGCAAGTTTTTCCGTTTGAGCGGCAATAGCGGGAATAGCGGCCTCGGTTTGAGGCTTTGCGGTTTCCGCCTCGGAGGTAATTTCGGAAGAAGTGTTTTCCGCAGGAGAGTCTGTGTAGAATGTTGATTCTGCCGTAACGGTTTGCGGCGCATCTTCGGTATGGGAGGTTAATTCCTCAAGGGAGGTTATGCCGAAGGCGCTTGAAGTGTTGTCGGTATAAATTGCCAAGGGTTCGCTTTGTTGGCATGCAGACAGGCAAAGGCACAGCAAAAACGTTCCGATAAACGAAAAGGTCTTTTTTAACATAGGAAACTCCAAATTTAAGAAAAAAGAATTATAATATAAGATTAACACAATATATAAAAAATATGATATTAAGAAACCGCAACAATTTACTAACATTATATCAGCAATTATGTTAAAAGTCAATGGAAAAAGGCGGTAAACAGAATTTCCTGTCGTTTTATGCCACGGGAAGCTTCTGAAATTTGCCTTTGGAAAAATACCTGCAAAAATCCTGCATTTCTCGCTTCGTCGGGAGCTGTAAAAAGGCGGCGGACTGAAAAATGCTCAAATTAAAGAATTGGGGAAAACTTTTAGTGGAGAGTTACATACAAGTTGATTATTATTGTGCAAATAGCACAAATGTGTAATGCCGCCATTAAATAAACTGATGTTTTTTGAAAAAATCCCCATTTTTCTTCAAAAAAATATTGATCGCTGTTGACTAATATTTTTTTTCGTTATATACTGTTATTGCAACAAAGGGATCATAAAAATAAAATAAAAACCCTAAATTGTAACGGACTTAACGGAGGAAAATACTATGTTTGCAAAAGAAGTTGAGGTAAAAAACTCGGTTGGCCTTCATGCAAGACCTGCAACCTTTTTCATCCAAAAAGCAAATGAGTACAAATCGTCTATCTGGGTTGAAAAGGAAGAGCGCAGAGTTAACGCAAAAAGCCTTTTGGGCGTGCTTTCATTGGGTATTGTCGGCGGAACATCCATTAAGGTGATCGCTGACGGCTCTGATGAGCAGTTGGCGGTTGAGGGTCTCATCAAGCTTGTTGAAAGCGGTTTTGCTGAATAATAGGAGATATTGAAAAACAAGACAGTCGCTTTTTAAGCGGCTGTTTTGTTTTTTATTTTCCTACACGGCACCGTGGCTTTGCCGGCAATAATTTTGCGGCACGTCCTTTTTTTCTTGCCATTTTAATAAATTTATGCTACAATAATATAGCCATAAAAAAACAAGAAACTGTTTTAGAACTTGTTCTCATAGAAATTGGCACGCATCTTTTCGGCAAATTTTGCCGATGACTGCGTCAAAATTCCTTGAAATACACGAGTATTCCTGCGGAATTTTTCCTTGTCCTCGACAAAATTTGCTCGAAAATCCGCGCACCATTCCTATGAGAACAAGTTCTTAAAAAAGGACGCAAAAATGAAAAAGAAAAAACTATTGTCTGCAATTCTGACCTTTTTTGTTTGTTCCGTATTTGCGGGATGTATGAACGCCGACTACAGCAATATTGACGGCTACTCCGATGTCAGCAATGCAAAAAAACTGTATGCGGAATTAAACAGCGCACATTTTTATATGCAGGATAATACCACGGGGCAAATAACCGGGGAATTTACCTTTATGTATAATTCCGGCGGAAACCTTTTATACTCTCACACCGCCACAGACGGCAAAGATGTTTATTACGAATACTGCAACGGCGCAGAGCTTTCCTCGAAGCACAAGTCCGACGAAAACTGGACCTTGCTTACCTATGGCGACGAGGGCTTTCAGGCTTACACAAGAGAAAAAAAGCACCCGTACACAGAGGAAGGCGTTATTTCCGTGAATGCTTATGCAATAGAGGACAGCCTGGTGGAGGAAACCGAGGGGGGTAAAAAAATATTTTTTAATTACAACCCAAAGGCGTTGGCGGATTCCTTATCGGAGTTAGGCGAGCTTAAAAGCTTTGAAAGCACAATATGGCTTAACGGCGAGGGCTATTGCTTCCGTTTGGATCAAAAGGCGGTTTTTGAAAATAACGGCGAACAGGTTTCAGATTATTCATTGTTTATTGATAATATGAACGCCGTTACCGAAATCACCAAACCAAAAGAGTGATTTTCGGTTTTTCAAAGGGGGATGTAAAAAACAGACGTTTTGTGCTTTTGGGGAGCTTGGCGTCGGTTTATGTCTGCTCTCGGAGAAGTTGTGCCGGTTTATGCCCGCTCTCGGAGAAACTGTGCCGATTTATGTCCTATGTCAGGACAGTTGTGCTGAAACGCTGCCGCTTTTTGAAACGCCCTGCCGATTATTCATCGTCCAAAAGTTGACAACCATTTAATATAATGATATAATAACCTCAGACAACTTAAAGAGGAAGATGTTATTTTGATGTCTGAGAACATTTTATCTTTTTATAGGTAT
>CANEHP010000046.1 GCA_947427325.1 uncultured Clostridia bacterium
TCGGCAAAATTTGCCGAAAAGATGCGTGCCAATTTCTATGAGAACAAGTTCTTAATTTTTTACAGCCCCTTATCGGTTTTTCGGCGGGGCATACAATACCCCGCCGAAACCATAGAAAGATTGAGGATTTAAATCCCGAATTTTTAAAAATTTGTGTTATTGTCCCTCATTGAGCGCCCTTTTGCCTATATCCATGCGGTAATGCGCTTTTTCAAAGGAAATTTCCTTTACTGCGCCGTAAGCCTTATCAAGTGCGCCCTGCAAGGTTTGATCCGTGGCTGTTATTCCCAGAACTCTGCCTCCTGAGGTAAGGTATACCGCTCTTTTTTCGGCGGCATTGCCTCCGAGCTTTGTTCCTGCGTGATACACATAAACACCCTTATGCTGTCCCTTTTCGTCTAAGCCGCTTATCTCCTTGCCCGTTTCGTACCTTTCGGGATAGCCGCCGCTTGCCATAACGACACAGGCGCAGGACTCATCGCTCCATTTAACCTCTAAGTCCTCAAGGCGTTCCTCCCAAACAGCCTCCATAATATCAACCAAATCGGTTTGTAAAAGCGGCAGAACCACCTGAGCTTCGGGATCGCCGAAGCGGCAGTTGTACTCTATCACCTTAGCCCCCCTCGGAGTAAGCATTAAGCCGAAGTACAGACAGCCCTTAAATGGTCTGCCCTCCTTTTCCATTGCTCTTACGGTGGGCAGGAATATTTTTTCCATACATTCCTTTTGTTTTTCCTCGGTGTAAAGCGGGTTTGGTGCGATTGTGCCCATACCCCCCGTGTTCAAGCCCTTGTCCCCGTCGTAAGCCCGCTTGTGATCCATGGAGCTTATCATGGGCTTTACGGTTTTTCCGTCGGTAAAGGCAAGAACCGTTACCTCCGGACCTGTCAGGTATTCCTCAATAACTATCTCACTGCCGCTTTTGCCGAATTTTCCGTCAAGGAGCATGGATTTTATCGCATTTACCGCCTGCTCTTCGTTTTCCGCAATAATTACGCCTTTGCCAAGCGCCAAGCCGTCGCATTTTATTACTGTGGGGTAGCTGTTTTTTTCCTTAATATAGGCAACAGCCTTATCCGGGTCGGTAAAGGCTTCATAATTGGCGGTGGGTATGCCGTATTTTTTCATTAAGCCCTTTGAGAATACCTTGCTGCCCTCTAAAATTGCCGCATTGGCTTTAGGTCCGAAGGTCTTGAAGCCCGCCTCGTTCAGCCTGTCCACCATGCCCATTACCAAAGGATCGTCGGGAGCGACAAAAACATAGTCGGGATTCAGCTTTTTCGCCAAATCCACCACCGCTTCGATATCCGTAGCCTTTATTTCGGGATAACATTCCGCTATTGCGGAAATGCCGCCGTTTCCCGGTGCCGCATAGAGCTTATCCGCTTTGGGGGAGCGGCTAAAGGCGTTAATTATGGCGTGTTCCCGTCCGCCGCCGCCTATAGTTAAAATTTTCATATCATCACTCCTTTTGGTACAGTTGAAAGCTGACAGTTGTGGTATCGGCTTCGCCGATTTTTTTAAGAACTTGTTCTCATAGGAATGGTGCGCAGGTTTTCGAGCAAATTTTGTCGAGGACAAGGAAAAATTCCGCAGGAATACTCGTGTATTTCAAGGAATTTTGACGCAGTCATCGGCAAAATTTGCCGAAAAGATGCGTGCCAATTTCTATGAGAACAAGTTCTAAAATCCGTCCGCCAAAGGCGGACACCTCAACTGTCAACTGTACACTGTACACTGTAAACTGTATCAGTGGTGGAACAGTCTTATTCCCGTAAACGCCATGACCATACCGTACTTGTTGCAGGTTTCGATAACATGGTCGTCACGGATTGAACCGCCCGGCTCGGCAACGTATTTTACGCCGCTTCTGTGGGCTCTTTCAATATTGTCTCCGAAGGGGAAGAATGCGTCCGAGCCGAGAGAAACATCGGTAAGCTTATCCAGCCACGCTCTTTTTTCCTCCTTGGTGAATATTTCGGGCTTAACCTTGAAAATCTTCTGCCATGCGCCCTCTGCCAATACGTCCATATAATCCTCGCCGATATAGTTGTCAATGGCGTTGTCGCAGTCGGGACGGCGGATGCCCTCCACAAACTGCAAGCCCAAAACCTGAGGGGACTGTCTCAGCCACCAGTTGTCCGCCTTTGTTCCCGCCAGTCTTGTGCAGTGTATGCGGCTTTGCTGTCCCGCACCGATACCGATAGCCTGTCCGCCGCAGGCGTAAGCCACCGAGTTGGATTGGGTGTATTTCAAGGTTATCATGGCTATTGCAAGGTCGATTTTTGCGCTTTGGGGCAAATTCTTATTTTTCGTAACGATGTTGCCGAAAAACTCATCGTCTATCTTAAGCTCGTTTCTGCCCTGCTCAAAGGTAATGCCGAAAACCTGCTTGCGCTCGATCTGCTCGGGAACATAGCCTTCGTCAATCCGAATCACCGCATAATTGCCCTTTTTCTTGGATTTGAGGATTTCAAGAGCTTCATCGTCGTAACCGGGGGCGATTATTCCGTCGGAAACCTCTCTTTGCAGCATTTTGGCGGTGTCAACGTCGCAAATGTCGGAAAGCGCCACAAAATCGCCGTAGCTGCTCATTCTGTCCGCTCCTCTTGCCCGTGCATAGGCGCAGGCTAAGGGAGAAAGCTCGCCTAAATCCTCTACCCGGTAGATTTTCTTTAAGGTGTCGGTAAGGGGCAGTCCCACCGCCGCACCTGCGGGGGAAACGTGCTTAAAGGAGGTTGCCGCAGGAAGTCCCGTAGCTTTTTTCAGCTCCTTTACCAGCTGCCAGCCGTTAAATGCGTCCATAAAGTTGATATAGCCGGGTTTTCCGTTAAAAACGGTTATGGGAAGGTCTTTTCCGTTCTCCATAAAAATGCGTGAGGGCTTTTGATTGGGGTTGCAGCCGTATTTCAGTTCAAGCTCGTTCATTTTGGTATTATTCCTTTCTTAATAAATCTTAATCGAAGTCAAAATAAATATAATGCTTTCCGCAGTGAAGACATCTAAACAGATATCCCTCGTTATTTTTCAGATATTCCTTTGCGTCGGGGAAATCCAGCATACAAATGTCCTTTCTGTAGGTGTTCCCGATCTCCTCCGCTATTCCCGCCCTTTCCAGATCCTGCCATGTATAATAGCCGAGAAAGGCGCAGTAATCATCGCAGCAGGCAAGCCAGTATTCCTGCTGCCAGCCGCAGTAGCCGGGGGTACGGTGAATCAGCTCATCTGTCTTTTCGGGATCGGAGACCTCGTCCGTTGACATTTCGTCCTGAAACTCTCCGTCAAATTTCTCGGCGGCAGCACCGCTTGAAATACACCGGGGACAAAGATAATCAACATCATCTTCTATTGAATAAAACGGTCCTTCGTAATATACATCGGTTCGTTTTCCGCAGCACCGGCAAAGGACTGTTTTATCGTTTTTAAAAATGCCTGTTTTAATGGGGTCGGGGTGATATTTAAAGCTGTATTTACTCATATCCTTCTCCTGCCTTACATTATCCGAATATCATTTGTTCTTATTAACTATACGGCTTTCGTATTTTCCTGTTCCTATATCAATATATCTTGTGAACAGCGAGACCTTGTTGTCCTCGTTAAGGTTGTCCCAAAGCAATTTTGTAAATCCGTCCAGATCCAAGTCGGGAATTTCAACCCTCTTAGGCTCTCCCTCAAAGGAGGGCAGCGGCTCGCCCGCTTCCTTGTAGGTATGGATAAATCTTCCCTCTCCTTTTACGGGAGCATTGTATGCGTAGGTGTAGCGAAGTACCGATTCGGGGTTTCCGTTGTCGCTTTTGAGTATACTCATAGCATAATTCATACTGTTATTTTCAATATGTATAATTCCGGAAATACGAGGTGTATAATTTGGAACATCGTCCTCAAACTCTCTTGTTCTCAGCGACTGCTCAAAGGTCAGCTGTCTGTCCATGCCCTCGTAAATGGTGTCGGTCTGGTCGCCGTTGGTAACAATGGTCTTGTTGCCCATAACCCGCACGGGAGCGTAAATAATCAGGTGAGGGTCAACCATTTTCGAAGGGTCAAAGGCTTCCGTTCTGATTCCCTCGCCCTCCTGAACAAAAACACGGTTGCGGCTGTTTACGCTTCTTCCCATAATGAAATATGCCACAGCCGCCTTTTTCTCATCGGGAGTTTTGCCGATAAGTATACCTCTGCCGTGATATGCCAGAGAGTTTAATTCTTCTTTGATTGTTTTGATTTCCATGGTTTTCCTCCTTTAAAATTTTCCCAAATAACATTTAGCAACGCTGTTTACAATAATCACGTCGTTTTTTTCATACCTTTTAAACAGACTTTCCAATTCCCCCTTAAAATCTTCAAAATCGGGATTCCCGTTTTTCAAGGCGTATGAACAGGAAAGCTCTCTTCCCACGTATTCCTCCATAGACGTGGGCTTGTTGTTTTCAAGTTCAAAATAATCCATTGAGGAAAAATATCCCTCCCCCACCAGCATATCGAACACTTCCTCCGCCCTTTGATCCGCTATATGCTTAATACGGCTTATTCCGCAAAATTTGAGGAAAATCCCGTCTCTTTCCTTCATAAACAAATCCTCGGCTCGTTCGTTGTATATAACGGCAACATTTCCGTGATTTTTTATTATTCTTTTGCATTCCGTCTTGAACTTTTCCCTGTCGAACCAGTGAAAAGCCTGAGCGGCAGTTACCAAATCCACGCTTCCGTCTTCAAGACCCGTCTCCTCGGCAGAACCTTTTACCGCAGTTATACCTTCTATACCTTTCAGCTTTGACCGCATATCGTCGTTAGGCTCAACCGCCGTTATCTTCCACGGCTTTGCGGTAAGACACTTGGTAAATTTACCCGTGCCCGCACCGATATCTGCCACCGTTTCCGCTTTGGTCTTATCGTAAAGCCAATCTATAAGCTCCCTTGGGTAAGTGGGACGGTATTTGTCGTATAAATCCGCCTTCCCCGTGAATTTTTCCTCGTTCATATATTCCCCTCCGCTTACTCGCCCTCAAACTCCTTTAATTCCTCCAAAAACTCCTTATAGTCCTCATCTGACCAATAAAAGGTAAGCTCCTCCTCGGTAAACTCCTGCCCGCTTGTATCCATAAACCGGTCTCCCACGTCATAGCCCAAGCGTTTAAGCACTATTTCGGCAAACTCACGGAAAAACATTCCTATTCCCGTTATAACATTCCCGTCCTCAACAACGGGCTTATGTACAAAATGCTCCTTTTCCACAAAGGAAAAGGTTTCCGCCATTTGCATAAAGTAACCCGAGGTAAAATCCTTGCCCTGAAGAACCCCCGCCTTTGAAAGCAGTATGGGGGAAGATGAAATGGCGGCAATAAGGGTATTTGCGTTCCTTCCCCGTCTGAGAAAATCTATCAGCCTTTCATCATACAGCGGCTGCAAGGGAAAGATCGTTCCCGGCAGTATCAGGCAGTCATAGTCCCCTACTTCTGCTTCGTCCGCAGTTTTGTCGGGCATGACCGAAAATCCATCCTCGCTGGCGCAAAGCTTCTTTTCCGAAGCTATTATGTCTATTTTCTCACCGAACCAAACGGTAAGGCAGGAGGTAAGACAGGTTATTTCCTGCAAGGAAAAATTCGGGTAAATCAGCACCGCATATTTTTTCACTTTACTTCACCCCTTCATAACAGGCGTTCATTTGCTTTTATTCCTCAACAATCGTTTTCCCGTCAACGACCCTGATTTTACCTTGGCAAAACAGCCTTGCCGCTTCGGGCAAAATGACCCACTCCGCCTCCTCCATAACTCTCTTCTGAAGTATCTCGGGAGTATCGCCCCTTTTCACCTCCACCGCCTTTTGCAGGATAATAGGTCCCCCGTCGCATTCCTCGGTAACAAAATGCACCGTCGCCCCCGTGACCTTTACCCCCTTTTCCAAAGCCGCTTCATGCACATGAAGCCCGTAATATCCCTTGCCGCAAAAGCTGGGAATAAGCGCAGGGTGAACGTTCATCATCCTGTTGGGAAAGGCTCTGCACACGCTTTTGTCAAGTATGGTGAGAAATCCCGCATAAATAACAAGATCGGCTTTTTCCTCCATAAGCATATCCCTCATGGCAATGCTGTAAGCGTGTACGTCGGGGTATTCCCTGCGGTTCAGCACCGCCGTTTTAATACCTGCCTTTTCCGCTCTTTCCAAAGCGTAAACATCGGGCTTGGAGCTTATCACACAGGTAATTCTGCCGCCCCCCAGCTTACCCGCCTTTTCTGCGTCAATAAGCTTTTGCAGATTTGTGCCGCCTCCCGATACAAGTACCGATATATTCATTTTATCCTCCGTTTGGATTATGTTCTCATATTATTTCGATTCCTTCGCCGCCCTTAACAATATCGCCGATACAATAAGCCTTGATGCCGTGAGCGCCCAATATTTCCACCGACCTGTTGGCGTCCTTTTCGGAAACCACCGCCGTCATGCCGATACCCATATTAAAGGTATTGTACATATCACGCTCGGGAATATTGCCCTCCTCCTGCATAAGACGGAAAATATAGGGAACTTCAAAGGAGCTTTTGTTTACTCTTGCGGTAAAGCCCTCGGGAAGGGAGCGGGGAACATTTTCGTAAAAGCCGCCGCCCGTAATATGGCTCACCGCCTTTACCTCCGCCTTGGAAATAAGGTCGAGCATGGGCTTTACATATATTTCCGTGGGAGCAAGGAGCGTTTCCCCTAAGGTTTTTCCGTCGGGCAGCACTCTTTCCAAAACCTTTGCGTCGTTAATGTTAAAAATCTTTCTCACAAGGGAAAAACCGTTGCTGTGAACACCTGTGGAGGCAAGACCGATTATAACGTCCCCCTCCTTGACCCCGGAATTGTCAAGAATTTTCGACTTGTCTACCACGCCTGTGGTGTAGCCTGCGATATCGTACTCGTCCTCGGGCATCATTCCCGGGTGTTCGGCGGTTTCGCCGCCTATAAGGGCGCAGCCTGCCCTGACGCAGCCCTCTGCCACGCCCTTTACTATGGTCGCCACCTTTTCGGGAACATTCTTTCCTATGGCTATATAATCAAGGAAGAACAAGGGCTTTGCGCCGCAGCAGATAACGTCGTTTACGCACATTGCAACGGCGTCTATTCCGATAGTATCGTGCTTATCCATCAGCATAGCCAATTTCAGCTTTGTTCCGACTCCGTCCGTACCCGAAACCAAAACAGGCTCCTTTATTCCCTCCAAATCAAGCTGAAAAAGTCCTCCGAAGCCGCCTATTCCCGTCAATACCCCCGGAATAAAGGTGCGCTCCACGTCCTTTTTCATCAGCTTAACTCCCTCATAGCCCGCCGTAACGTCAACTCCCGCCGCCTTGTAGCTTTCGGAAAAACTGTTCTTCATGGTAATAACTCCTTTTCCTGTTTTAGTTTCTGCTTTAGTTTCTGTTTTATTTTCCGTTTTAGTTTCTGTTTCAGTCTTCTGTACCTATTTACGGTATACCGCTTACTTCTTACTGCTGAACTATCTTGCTCTCAAATTTATCCTTGGGCATTTCGTCGGGTACTTCAATAGGATACTTTCCCGTAAAGCAGCCCGAGCAAAAGCCGCAGCAAGCCTTTGGCGCAATTTTCAGCACGTTTTCGGGACTTAAGTATCCCAAAGAATCCGCATGAATGGACCTTCTTATTTCATCGAGGCTCATACGGCAGGCGATAAGCTTGTCCCTGCTGTCAATATCTATACCGAAAAAGCAGGGGCTGATAAAGGGCGGCGAGGAAATACGCACATGAACCTCACTTGCGCCCGCTTCTCTGAGCAGGTTTACCGTTCTGCCGCAAGTAGTGCCTCTGACAATGCTGTCGTCTATCATAACCACACGCTTGCCCCTCACCGCATCGGCAACGGGGTTAAGCTTTATCCTTACGGAATCGTCCCGCATTCCCTGTGCGGGCTGTATAAAGGTCCTTCCCACATAGCGGTTTCTCACAAAGCCCACGCCGTAGGGTATCCCCGATTCAAGGGAATAACCCAGCGCCGCCTCAAGTCCGCTGTCGGGAACTCCCACGACTATATCCGCTTCAACCGGGTGCTCCTTTGCCAAAAATCTTCCCGCCTGCACTCTTGCGCCGTGAACGCTTTGTCCCGCAATAACGCTGTCGGGACGGGCAATATACACATACTCGAACACGCACATGGCGGATTTGCCGCCGCAGTGGGTTTTTATGCTCTCCATACCCTTTTCGCCGATAACTGCAATCTCCCCCGGTTCAATATCGCGTATATACTCCGCTCCCACGCTGTCAAGAGCGCAGCTTTCGCTTGCCGTAGCAATGCCGCCGTCGGGCAGCTTGCCGATACAAAGGGGACGGAAGCCGTTGGGATCTCTTGCAAGTATCATCTTTTTTGCGGACATTATTATAAGGGAATATGCGCCCTTTATTTTGTACATCGCCTTTTCCACGGCTTCCTGTATAGAGCCGCTGTTAAGTCTTGCCTGTGTTATTGCGTAAGAAATTACTTCGGTATCGTTGGTGGAATGAAAAATTGCGCCTTGCAGCTCAAAGCTGCGCCTAAGCTCAAGAGCGTTGACCAAATTTCCGTTATGTGCGATAGCCATAGGTCCTTTAATGTGACGCACCACCAAGGGCTGAATGTTGGCGGAGGTGGTGTTTCCCGTGGTGGAATACCTTACGTGACCTATTGCGATCCTTCCCTTTGGCAGCTTGCCCAGGTTCTCGCCGTCAAAAACCTCGTTGACCAAACCTATTCCCTTGTGATAGCTGAATACGCCGCTGTCGTTTACAACAATGCCGCAGCTTTCCTGTCCCCTGTGCTGTAAAGCGTACAAGCCGTAGTACACCGTGTTTGCGTTTTCCCGTGCTTCCTCGGTGTAAACGCCGAAAACTCCGCATTCCTCATGAATGTTATCAAACATAAATGCGCTGTCCTTTCCTTTGACTGCACCCGTTTCTTTTTTTCTGTATTTTTTTCTGTATACGTATGCCCTGCGAAAATTACTCCTTGCCGTTCCAGCAGTATGTGCAAAGCTTGCACTCGGGCAATCCTACCGCCTCGACAGTACCCTCCAGGGACTGAAATCCCAGGGAAGTCAGCTTCAGCCGCCTGCATATTTCCTCTCTGAGCCGTTTTCCTCTTTCGGTGTTGGAATCGCTGTATTCCTTTATGTACTTTACTCCCTCTTTTCCCTCAAACTCGTTGATAATGCTCCTTGCGATTAAGTCAAGCTCAGAGGTGCTGCGGGAGAAATTAAGATATTTGCAGCCGTACATTATAGGCGGGCAGGCGGAGCGCATATGAACCTCCTTTGCGCCGTTGGCGTAAAGAAATTCCACCGTTTCCCGCATTTGCGTTCCTCTTACTATGCTGTCGTCCACAAACAAAAGCTTTTTCCCCTCGATAAGCTCCCTGACAGGGATAAGCTTCATTTTTGCCACCTTATTTCTCATAGACTGATTTTGGGGCATAAAGCTTCTGGGCCATGTAGGGGTATATTTTATAAAAGGACGTGCAAAGGGTATTCCGCTTTTGTTGGCGTAGCCTATTGCGTGAGGCACGCCCGAATCGGGTACGCCGCAGACATAATCGACGTCGGGAAGCATTCCTCTTTCCATATCCCTCTGCGCCATAATCTCGCCGTTTCGCGTGCGCATGGTTTCAACGGTAACGCCCTCGTAAACCGAGTTGGGATAACCGTAGTAGGTCCAAAGAAACGTACAGATATTCAAGTCCTCCGTTCCCTCGCTTAACACCTCCGCCTTGTCGGGAGTGATCCTCACTATCTCGGCGGGCAAAAGCTCCCTGTACAGCTCATAATCCAATTTCTGAAATGCAAAGGACTCAAAGGAAAAGCAAAAGCCGTCGCTTCTCTTCCCTATTATAATGGGAAGCCTGCCCTTTTTGTCACGGGCGGCAATAATGCCGCTTTCGGTAAGTATCATCAAAGAAACAGTACCGACGATCTTTGACTGGGCAAAGCGTATGCCCTCCACAAAGGAATCCTTTTGAGAAATAAGCGCGCCGACTATGGAGCTTGTGTTGATGTTGCCGCTGCTCATGGTTTCAAAGGAGGCTGCGTTTGTGGCAATAAGCTCCTCGGTCAGCTCCTTCGCATTGCCGATAACGCCCACGGTACACACCGCATACAAGCCGAGCTTTGAGCGCAGCAAAATAGGCTGAGGGTCGGTATCGCTTATGCAGCCAATGCAAAGCCCTCCCGACATTCCCTCAACGTCCCCTTCAAATTTAGTGCGAAAAGGAGAGTTTTCTATACTGTGAATACTTCTCTGGAATCCCTTTTCGGGAGAATAAGCGGTCATTCCTCCTCTGCGTGTGCCTAAGTGAGAATGATAGTCCGTACCGAAAAACACATCGCTTACGCAATCGTTGTGAGAAGCCGCTCCGAAAAATCCGCCCATATGAAATCTACCTTTCAATAATAAAAAATGCCCATAAACCTTCCTATGAAAAGACGGCACGTCAGCAGTCCTGAACTAAGTTCAAGACCGCTGCATTCTGTTGAACAATGTACAAAAGCAACCGCCTGAAATGCTCGTCAATGCCTGTGCCGTAATATTTTCGGGGAATTATCCGAAAATCCTCTTCATCATCTCCGCATAAGCGTCCTCAACTCCGCCCATATCTCTGCGGAAACGGTCCTTATCAAGCTTTTCGTGAGTTGTGCTGTCCCAGAAGCGGCAGGTGTCGGGAGAAATTTCGTCCGCTAAAATAATCGTGCCGTCGGGAGTTTTGCCGAACTCGATTTTAAAGTCGATAAGATCTATATTAAGCTTTTTAAAGAAATCCACCATAAAATCGTTTACCATAAAGGTGTATTTGGCGATAAGGTCGATTTCCTCCTTAGTTGCAAGCCCCAAAGCCAATGCGTAATAATCGTTGATAAAGGGATCGCCCAAATCGTCGTTTTTATAGCTGAACTCAAGAATAGGACATTTAAGGGCTGTACCCTCTTCGACTCCCATTCTCTTTGAAAAGCTTCCTGCGGCGGTATTTCTCACAATTACCTCAAGGGGAACGATGGAAACCTTTTTAACTACGGTTTCTCTGTCGTTAAGCTCCTCGACATAGTGAGTGGGTACTCCCGCCTTTTCCAAAAGCTTGAACATATAGTTGGTCATACGGTTGTTGATTGCGCCCTTGCCGGCTATAGTACCTTTCTTTAAGCCGTTGAAGGCGGTGGCGTCGTCCTTGTAGGACACGATAACCAGGTTGGGGTCCTCGGTGGCGAAAACCTTTTTTGCCTTTCCTTCGTAGAGCTGTTCTTTCTTTTCCATATTTTTTTCCTCCTGATTTTTTATTCCCATTTTTTATTTGTATTTTTAAAATTTAAACCGTTTCCTTTTGCAGTTTTTTGTCCTTCTCTTCCACCTCGTCGGTCATTTTAACCCTCTCGTCCTTAAGCCTTTTTGCAAGCTCAGGCTCGGAAAGCGCCAAAATCTGCGCCGCCAAAATAGCCGCATTTTTCGCATTGTTTATACCCACCGTGGCAACGGGTATTCCCGAAGGCATCTGCACTGTGGCAAGCAAAGCGTCCATTCCCTCCAAGGTTGACTTTATGGGAATGCCTATAACGGGAAGGGTAGTGTTTGCGGCAACCGCACCCGCAAGGTGCGCCGCCATTCCCGCTGCGGCAATTATCACGCCGAACCCCTCCTTTTCGGCATTGCGGGAAAATTCCGCCACCTTTTGAGGACAGCGGTGAGCGGACATAACACGCATAGTGTAAGGAATGCCGTAATCCTTCAACAAAGCCGCCGCTTTTTCAACTACGGGCAGATCACTGTCGCTGCCCATTATTATTGCAGCCTTTTTCATTATGTACTCCTTTCTTTTTCAACCGTTTTTCTCTGTTAAAATAATCACAAAAATAAAAAGCTGATTTTCGTATAGAAAATCAGCGGATATGCGTTTACAAAACCGTTGTCAACACGGTGTGAGCTTGTATAAGGTTAAATAAGCGTAATTTCAGTTTGCCGCAGGGTTTCATAAAAGAAGCTTCCTTTCCTTGCCTTATACATGTATTATATCAAAAAGAAAAATTTTTTCAAGGGGTTTTATAAAGTTTTCGTAGGTAACCGGGTCAAATTGACGTAACGAGGCGCTTTGCCGCCGATCTCAAAAATTCGGGTGGAGGCTGTGACAGCATTCAAAAAGCTAAAAGCACTTATTAAAAGCGTCGACTCCGATTTTTACCTGCTCCTCCGCAAACCTTGCCTGCTCCTCTTCGGAGGAATTTACGTTTTCATTCACTTCGCCGAGAAGAATAAACGCCGCATAATCTCCCTTGACAACTACCTGTGAAGCGTGAATTTTGGGAAGGTTCATCGGGTACTGCATTGTATCGTTTATGAGCGCTTCTCTGTACGCCGTCAGCTTTTCCCTAACACTGTCAAGCTTGCCCTCCGCCGCCTTAACAATGACCAGGGTGTCGGGGTGTGTGCCTATCATGGGGCTTTCCGCAAATATCTCCGTATAGCTGCCCTCCTCAAAGCCGAACTTCGCCCTCAGCATTTCCCCGTCCATGGGAGTATCGGGGAGATATTTTCCTCCGTAAGCCGCCTTGACAGCCGCTCCAATGCTTTCCGCCGTTATTTCCCCCTTCGGCGGTTCGGGCGGCTGACCTCCCTGCTCCCCTTCCGTGTTTTCGTTATCCTTGCCGTCCGTTTCGGGAGTCCTTGCGCCGTTTTCCGTAACCGCAGCGTCTTCGGGAGCTTTTTCGCTGCCGCCGCAGCCCGAAAGGGCAGAGAGAATAACCGCTCCCGCAAGGATCAAAGCCAATATTTTCTTTTTCATAATATATCCTTTCTTTGACAGGTCCTTTAGAGCGTGTTCACATAAAGCTCAGCATGCATCTTTTCGGCAAATTTTGCCG